>DYEN01000497.1 GCA_020725705.1 Anaerolinea sp. | reverse complement strand
GGCAATGGAAGTCGCCGACGTGACGCTGATCGGCGGCGACCTGCGCGGCGTGCCGCGCGCCATCGCGCTCAGCAAGCGGACCGTGCGCACCATCAAGGAAAACCTGTTCTGGGCGTTCGGCTACAACGTGACGCTGATCCCGGTGGCGGCAGGCGTGCTGGCGCCGTTCGCCTGGGCGCCGGAATTGCTGCGCCACCTGCACCCGATCCTGGCGGCGTTCGCCATGGCGGCCAGCGATGTGTGCGTCATCGGCAACAGCCTGCGCCTGCGGCGCGTCAAGCTGTAACCGCGCGGTAGCCCACGAAAGGCAGTCAAAACACGCGGGCGGTGCCTGGCATCGCCCGCGATTTATTTCCCTGCTGTCACCCACCTCTCCAACGGGTTAAAATTTGCCAGCGCGCGGATCTGCTCGTAAGCTAATCCGGTACACTGGCACGGTCAGGGTTCAACACGCGAGGCACCATGCGGGATCTACTGCCCACTTTGCTCGAATACGACCCGGGCATGCTGGCAATCATCGCGCACCGCTGGGACGTCGATATCGCTCAACTCGACAAGCGTGAAGCCGCCGAGGCGCTCGCCGCCGCCATGCTCGAACCGGCGCGAGCCGAACAGGAGTGGAAGCGTCTGACAGACGCAGAGCGCGGCGCGCTGCAAACCCTGCTCAGCGCGCGCGACCATAAGATGCCCGAAGCGCAGTTCAGCCGCTTCTTCGGCGAGATCCGCCAAATGGGGCCGGGCCGCCGCGACCGCGAAAAGCCGCACCTGCACCCTGCCAGCGTGGCCGAGACGCTCTACTACCGCGGGCTGCTGGCGACGGCCTACGACCAGGCCAAGACCGGCGGCCAGCTTTTCGCCTATGTGCCCGCCGACCTGGCCGCCGTACTGCCCACCCACGCCACCGGCTACGATCTGGATGCCGGCGCCGCCGCGCTCCCGCACGAGCCGGGGCAGTTTGAGCCGCAGACCGTCCAGCCGGCGACCACGACGCTGGTCGATGACCTAACTACTCTGCTGGCCTATTTGCAGCTTGTCCCGACTCCGTCCGACAAAGAAGGGCTGTTCAGGCAGATCGCCGAGGATCTGGGCGATCGCTGGCTGGGCGAGGCGCATCCCGCCCGCACCGCCCTGCTGGTGACACTGGCGGGCAGTCTGGGCCTGGCTGCCAGCGAGCGCGGCGTGTTCAAGCCGGTGCCCGGCAACGCACGCGCCTGGCTGGAACGCACCCGTCCGCAGCAGGTGCGCGCCCTGGCGGAAGGCTGGCGCGCCAGCACCCTGTTCAACGACCTGTGGCACACCCCCGGCCTCAAACCCGAAGACACCGGCTGGCGCAACGACCCCCTGCTCGCCCGCCAGACCGTCCTGACCTTTCTAGAGATGGTCCCGCCCGACGACTGGTGGCCGGTCGCTCGTTTCATCGAGATGGTCAAGGCCGACGAGCCGGACTTCCAGCGCCCGGCGGGGGATTACGAAAGCTGGTACATCCGCGACGCAGCTACCGGCGAGTACCTGCGCGGCTTCGAAAGCTGGGACCGCGTCGACGGCGCGGTGCTGTGGTTCATCCTGACCGGGCCGATGCACTGGCTGGGGCTGACCGACTTGGGCGACGAGGGCGCGCTGTGCCGCCTGACCGTCTACGGGCGCGCGCTGGCCGGCGCCACCGACTGGCCGGACCGCCCCGAAGAGCGCGAGCACATCACCATCCAGCCGGACGGGACGATCCTCGCGTCGCGCACGGTCAGCCGCTACGAGCGCTTCCAACTGGCGCGCATCACCGAGTGGGGTCCGGCGGGCGACCCGTATGTCTACTATTTGACGGCCAGCGGGCTGCAGCGTGCGACTGCGCAGGGCATCGGGCCGGATGTGATCCGCCCGTTCCTGAAGCGGGCAAGCGGCGCCGAACTGCCCGCCTCGATCCAGCGGCTGCTGGAGCAGTGGGAACGCGGCGGCGGCACCGAAGCGCGGCTGACGCGGGCCGTCGTGCTGCGCATCTCTTCCGAGGAGACGATGAAATTCGTGACCGAAACACCGGAGCTGCGCCGCTATCTCGGCGCGCAACTCGGCCCCAGCGCCGTATTGGTTCGCCCCGGCCAGGAAGATGCCCTGGCCTCGGCTTTGCGGGCACACGGCATCCTGG
>DYEN01000496.1 GCA_020725705.1 Anaerolinea sp. | reverse complement strand
CTCGACCACGCCGCCCGGCCCAACCGCCGTCAATTGCGCGCGGTTCGCCAGGCTGCCACTCGGTGGAGTGCGCAGCACCGTGGTGTTAATGCGCATCTGGAAACGTTCACCGGGCTGCAAAGTCGGCGTGTTGAATACGACGACCTGCCCACTGATAGCAAAATCTCCCCGGTCGACCTCGACACTGTCGATCCGCAGTTCGTCGTAGACCCGATCGGTGATTTTGACATCCGCGCCGGGGGCGGTGCCGCTGTTGCCCACGGTGATGATCCAGGTGATCTGCTCACCCGGCAGGCCCAGCGCGCCGGGTGCCAGCACGCCGGTCACCGTCAGCGAAGGACGAAACGCGCCGTCCTGGTCCAGAAGACAGCTCTTGCCCGCCGCGCCGATCGACCCCGACAGGCCGCCCGCTTCGGCAGCGGACGCGGTGACGAGACGGGGCACCGGCGGGACGCAGGGCGCAGCCGCAGCCGGCTCGACCAGCACCGCCAGCCACGCGAGCGCCACCAGCACTGCGGCTATCGCGCTCGCCACCGATCGACCCCGCATGGCCACCCCCTCTGGCTGTCCTGAAATAATCTCGCAGGGCTTATCACTGCTTCATTATACCGCCGAGTCGGTGACGCATAAAAACAACGGCTTCCCTACGGCAGTCTGTGCATCCTGGCGCGGCACAGCCGGGCAGATCGGGCTTGCCACGCACGCCGCAGCCTGTTACCATCGTCTCTGCCGGCACACGTGGGCCGAATTGCCCCACCGACGAGCCGGTTCGGTCCGCTGCAGGGGCACGATCCATGAGCGAACGCATCTTTCGGGCGTCCCAAAACCCGACCATTCAGGCGGCGAATATCAGCGTGCTCGAGGGCCTCGGTCAGCTTGCGAGCTACTTCGGCTTTAGCAAAGTCATGGGCCAGCTTTACGGCGCCCTGCTGCTCAGCCCGGACCCGTTGAGCCTCGACGACCTGATGGCACAGCTTGGCATCTCCAAAGCCAGCGTCAGCACCAACCTGCGCACACTGGAGCATATGGGCATTGTGCGCGAAGTCTGGGTTAAGGACGACCGCCGCAAGTATTACCGCGCCGAGAGCGACTT
>DYEN01000495.1 GCA_020725705.1 Anaerolinea sp. | reverse complement strand
CCCGCTCGCCAGACTGATCTCCGGCGTCAGGCCGACCAGCAGCACGCGCATAGGCCGCCCGGCGCTGCCCGTCGCCAGAAATTCATCCACGCCATGACCGCCGGATTCGGGCATCAGGAAAAGTTGATCCGGTTCGCTGCTGACCAGCTTGCGTCCGATCTGCGCCGTCATGCGCTGGGCCGCGTCTTCCAGACCGAGCGAGGCCCGGCCCAGCGGCGGCGCGGCAGTGGTGCGCGCCCGTGACGCGGCCACCAGCCGGTACTGCCCCTCGACCAGGTCGATCAGCAGCAGGCGGGTGTGCGCGCTGCCAATGTCTGCGACGAGGACCGAATTGACTTGTTCGAAGGCCATCGCCGGCTAGCCCCCCACTTTGTCGAGGATGAACTCAAGCTGGTCGCGGAACACGCCGCTGAAGATGGTCAGGCTGGTCAGGATCGCGCCCGCGTAGAGCGCGCCGAGCGTCACGACAACGAACGCCTGCCCCACGCCGCTGAACACGTGCAGCCCGCGCGCGCGCCGGATGCGGCCATCGCGCGCCGTCGCCAGATACTGGAAATAGGCCAGCGTCGTGATCACGCCGATGATCAGGATCACGCCTTCGATCAGGGCGCCGCCCTCGCCGCCGGCGGCCTGGCCGGTCTCGCGGGCCAGGGGGATGATCGTCCCGCGCGCCGCGCCGATCACGGCCACAGCCGTTCCCGCACCGATCAGCAGTGCCAGCCCCAGGTTGCCGACCGGTGCCAGCCGCGCCGAGACCTTGAACAGCAGCAGCGTGCCGATCAGGAACGGAACCGCGCCCACGGCCCGCATACCCCGTAAGGTTGTCTCGCCGACCTCGGCCGGGTCGGCCAGCAGCGTGGCGTTGATCCAGGGCAGAATCACGTTCTCGACGGCGACAACCGCCACATAGCCCGCGGCGACGCCGACCAGCACGTGCACCGCGATGCGGTAGAGGAAGTTGTCGCCCAGCAGATAGCTGAACACCATGAGCGTGAGCACCAGCGACACCCAGCCGCCGATCAGGTCGAGAGTCTCAGGAGTCACAGCCGCCTCCGTAGCAGGGCGCGGGAGAGGTTGATGAGCAGGCCAAGCGCGATCAGCGCCGCCGCCGCCGCCGCGCCAAGCGCCATACTGTGCCAGCGTGCGTCTTCCGGATTGGGGAGGTCGAACGACAAGCCATCGGGCAGGGTGTACGGCGTGCGCGCGTTGGCGTTGCGCGCCAGATTGTAGCGGTACGTGTCGCGCACCCCGGCCAGATAGCCCGCGTAGCCGTCCTCATACAGATATGGGTCGATCAGTGGCTCCAGCGCCGCCGTCACCAGCGCGACCTTCGGCACGGGCACGTCTTTGAGTTGCTCGGCCCAGGTGCGCGCGTCGTCGATCTCCTCGCCCGCGACGACGATCAGGGCGATGTCTTCGGCCACGGCGTGAACCGGGAGACCGCTCGCTTTGCCGCGCAGATCGGTGGCGAAAGCCGGGTGCACCGTTCCGGCCTCGCCGTAGACATCCGCCAGCGTCCGCACGCCGTAGAGATCGCCGGACAGGTAGCCGAGCAGCACGTAATCCCGCCCGGCACGCAGCGGTGCCGGATTGCGCTCGTCGGAGCGGGCGGCAAGCAGCGCGTCGTCGTGGGCCAGCGGCGCAAAGACGGCCTCGGCGTG
>DYEN01000494.1 GCA_020725705.1 Anaerolinea sp. | reverse complement strand
GGCATCCGTCATCGACAACACTGCCCCACGCCAGCCACCGAACGCGCTTTACTTTACACCTGCCCGCTGAAAACCAAAAGTTGAGCCGGTGCCCGGCAATCCGGCGAAACATCAGCCAAACTGCGTCGCGCCGGGTGGCAAAGTCTGGACACGCGCCAGAAACGCCATGACGCGCTCGCCGTCCTGCCGGGGGTAGTCGTAGCCGAAATGCGCACCCACGAAGCGCCCTGCCCGGTCGAACAGCTCACCGGCAGCAAACAGCGCATCCCAGAGCGGGTCATACGCCGCGCCAGAATACGTCGCCAGCAATGCCTGCCAGCTTTCGGGGTCGAGATACTGCTCCAGGTACTTGCGACACTTGCCCAGGCTGACCGAGAAGCCCGTCTCGATGCCGGCCTGCCACTCCAACATCTGGAGCAGCATGGGCCGGATGACGTTCTCCATGTGCCACAGGGCGTAGGGAAGCTCGCGCCGCCACAGTCCCTTGGCGACATAGGGTGCTACCCACCAGAACTCGTTGCAGCAGTCGTTGAACATGGCGGCGGTCGGCGGCCGGACGCGGTAATCCTCATCGGTCGGCGGGGGCAGCGCGGGCATCCGGCCGTCTTTGTCGAGCAGAATGACCGTGAGTTTGTCTTCGCGTGCGTAGGCTTCGGCCTCGTCCAACGGCACCAGCGTCAGATCGATCCGGTTGCCATCCGCGAACAGCATCAGATAGGCAAACCGCGTCATCTGCTTGCCGGGGATCAGGCTCATCGTGTCGGGAAGCTGCATGATCAGGCGCTCGCCGAAGACATCGATCCAGTCCGGATCGGCCAGATAGGGCGCCAGTTCCGTCACGATATAAACCACGTCGTAATCCTGGAACAGGTCCCGGCGGGCGTTCGGGTTGGTACGCGAGCCGTTGAGGGCTACCGCGCGAACGCGCTCGTCGCGCCCGGCCACGCACAGGATCAAGTCCATCATTTCCTGTTCAGTACGCATCATGCACAAAGCGCCCTTATGCCACGGCGGCGCGCCTCTAACCCCAGAAACAAGCATGAGGAAACGCCGCGGGGCATTTCCTCATGTCCAGACTGTGTGAGTGGGTTCGAGCCGGAAGAAGCGACCTATTCCTCTTCCTTGGCCTTCTCAGCTTTGGCGATGATCTCCTGCTGGATGTGCGCCGGGACGCGCTCGTAGCGCAGGAACTCCATCGTGAAAACACCGCGCCCGCCGGTCATAGAGCGTAGGTCATTGGAATAACGCTGCATCTCCGCCAGCGGAACCTCGGCGCGGACCACACTCCGGCCCGCTTCAGTCTCCATACCGAGCACGCGGCCCCGGCGGGCGTTGAAGTCGCCCATGATGTCGCCCATGTTTTCTTCGGGCACGATAACGCGCACCGACATGATCGGCTCCAGCAGAACCGGGCCGGCGTTCATAAACGCCTCGCGGAAGGCGCCGCGCCCGGCGATCTGGAAGGCGATGTCCTTTGAGTCGACCGGGTGCATCTTACCGTCGTAGACCACCGCGCGGACGTAGCGCACCGGGTAACCTGCGATCACACCGCTCTCCAGCGCCTGGCGCACACCCTTCTCGGTCGAGGCGATGAACGGAGCGCTGATCGCGCCGCCGAAGACCTCGTTGCCGAACTCGAACTCGCCCTGGTCCTCGGACAGCGGCTCAACGCGCAAGAAGACACGCGCAAACTGTCCGGCACCGCCGGTCTGCTTCTTGTGGGTGTACTCCGCCGACGCCGTCTTGGTGATCGTCTCCAGATAGGGCACTTTCGGCAGCGAGGTGTCCATGCTGACGCCGTTGCGCTCGGCGCGGCTGATGGCGATGTCGATGTGTGTCGCGCCGGAGCCTTCCAGGATCGTCTGCTTGAGGGCCGGGTCCTGGCGCCAGCGCAGGGTCGGATCCGCGTTGGTCAGGTCGGTCAGGACCTCGCCCATCTTGGCGCTGTCACTCTGGGTGCGCGGGTGAACGGCCACCGCATAGACCGGCGCGGCGAAATTGGGCCGGGTCACAAATTTGGTGAAGCCCTTGCTGGCGAGCGTGTGACCGGTGTAGGTCGCGCGGAGTTTGGCAACCACGGCGATATCTCCGGCGTGCACCACATCCACCGGAAGCTGAGTCTCACCACGCATGGTCATCAACTGGCCGATACGCTCTTCGTGGCCGCCGTCCAGGTTGACCAGCGTATCGTTGCCCTTGATCATGCCGCTGAACAGGCGGAAATAGGTCAGCGTGCCGTATTTGTCGGTATGGCTGTGGAACACGTATGCCACCGCCGGCCCCTGATCGGTCTGAGGCGGCTCCAGGTATTCCACTTCCCCGCCGCGCTCGGCCTGGACGGCAACGCGGCGCTCGCTCGGCGGCAAGACGTAGCTCACCAGCGCGTCGAGCAGCGGCAGCACGCCGATGCTGTAGGTAGCGCTGGCGGCAAAAACCGGCACCAGCTTCTTGTGCGGATCGCGAGCCGCCGCCAGCAGTCCCTGGCGAATCTCGTCGTCCGTCAGCGTCTCGGATTCGAAATATTTCTCCAGCAATGCGTCGTCGGCCTCGGCAGCGGCTTCCATCAGCTCGAGCCGCGCCTCTTCGGCGGCATCGCGCAGGTCCGCCGGGACATCAGCGCTATCCTTGCCGGGGCCGGTGCGGGCCTTCAGGCTGACCAGATCAATCACGCCGGAGAAGCTGGCCTGCGCGCCGATGGGCAGCAGAACCGGCACAAAGCGGTACCCCGGGAAGCGCGTGCGCAACATGCTCAACGCGTTGGCAAAGTTGGCGTTCTCGCGGTCCATTTTGTTGATGAGCACCATCACGGGCACATCAAACTCGGCGGCATAGTCAAACGCCAGCTCGGTGCCCACTTCAGGGCCGGAAACGGCATCGACGACGATCAGCGCGGCGTCGGCTACCCGCATCGCATTGCGGGCCTCGCCCTGGAAATCCACATAGCCAGGTGCGTCGAGCACATTGATCTTGGTGCCCTGATACTCGATGGGGAGCAGCGAGGTATAGATCGACAGGCCGCGTGCACGCTCGTCTTCGTCAAAGTCAGCGACGGTGTTGCCTTCTTCCACCTTGCCCATGCGTGTGATTGCGCCGGTCGCGAAGAGCAGGCTTTCGCCCAGGCTCGTCTTACCGGCGCTTTGATGGCCTGCCAGGGCAACATTCCTCAACTGATCGGTGGTATATTCCTTCATGCGGATGGAGCCTCCAGAAATGCGTACGTTGGTCTATAACGGGACCGTCCGCAGCGGCACGCGCCGCCGCAACCGTCGCGTGACACAACCCCATGTTAAACGACAGGATTGTACGAGGTGGCCGGGCAAAAGTCAAAGGCGATTCAGCCGTTCGCCCGGCAACAGGCGCAGAGCAGGCGTCAGCCAAGCGTAGGGCGCGGCCCCTGCCGGAGAGCAGTGTCTGTGCGATACTTGGCGCAAGAAGAGTCTGGCGGACTCGGCATGAATGCGCTATAGTGCGGTGCGCGCGCCCGGATGCCGGACGCGCCCGCGTGACCGCTACGTGCCGGAAAGCTGCGCGTTGGTGATGGGAATGGAAGCCGGGCCGGCGCAGCGCCCGCCAAGCTAATCGGGATCGGGATGGTCGCAGATCGTCGGTTAGCGCAGGAGTATTGTCAAGGATGTCGTCGAATCGCAATCGAACACCGTCGAGAACGCCGCGTGTCCCTTCGAATGTTCCCAACGACATGGATCATCTGGGCGTGCCCGGCTCGCTCAATCTGTCACTGGGCGGCCCACGCCGGCGCCGGCCCCAGGCACGCCGGCGCGGAGGGATGCCGATCTGGCTCAAGACAATTCTGGCGCTGGGCGGCGGCGTACTCGCGTTTGGCGTGGTTGCCCTCGTGATCTTTCTGATCATGTTCCCGCCGTTCTTCCGAGGGCTGGAGCCGCGCTACCAATCGCGCATCATGCACTACTTCCCGCCGGCGACCTACTGGATGCCGACCCGCCCCTTTGACGAACTGCCAACCCTCAGCGGCGCCGATACCGGGCGCGAGGACGCCAGCCGCCTGCTGACCCAGGCCGCGCTGACGCAGATCGCCAAGACCGAGATCGCGCTAACCCAGCCGCCGGCGGTGACACCTGCCCCCGGCGAGGGCGAAGTGCTGCCCGGCGGGACGGGTGCCGACGCCATCCCGCCCACGCCGACAGGGATCCCGGTTGGCGCGCTGGCGACCGAGGGGCCAACCCCGCTGCCGAACCTGCCATCGCCCACACCTAACCTGGCGCCGACCTGGACACCGCTCGTCGCGCCGACGGCGGTACCGCTCCCGCCGAGCGCCCGGCTGACCAACATCCGCTACGAAGAGCAGGGCTGGAATAACTGCGGCCCGACGACCATGTCGATGGCGCTCAGCTACTTCGGCTGGGGCAAAAACCAGTACGACGCGGCGCGCTGGATGAAGCCGCACACCGAAGACAAAAACGTCAGCCCCTGGCAGATGGTCCGCTTCGTGCACGACTACACCGGCCTCAAGGCGCTCTACCGGTACGGCGGCACGGTGGAACTGCTCAAGCGGCTGATCGCCGCCGGGTTCCCGGTCGTCATCGAGAAGGGTTTCCAGCCGGCGGGTGAGGACTGGATGGGCCACTACCTGCTGGTGATGGGCTACGACGAGAGCCAGCAGCGTTTCCTGGCCTACGACAGCTATCTTGGCAACGGCCAGGGCAACGGCCTGCCCCACCCGTACAGCATCTTCGACGAAAACTGGCGCCACTTCAACCGTGTCTTCATTGTGGTCTACGAGCCGTCGCGAGAAATGGAGCTGCGCCAGGTGCTGGGCGGCTATGCCGACCCGGTCTACGGCTACCAGGTGGCGCTGGAGACGGCACGCGCCGAGGCTGCCAAAAACCCCGGCGATAAATGGGCCTGGTTCAACATGGGCACGTCGTACGTGCTTCTGGGCGAGTATGAGAACGCCGCGATCGCTTACGATCAGGCGTTCCAGCTTCAACTGCCCTGGCGGATGCTGTGGTACCAGTTCGGCCCCTACGAGGCGTACTTCCGCACCGGGCGCTTCGACGATGTGATCTTGCTGGCGGACACCAACCGTAACATCACGCCCTATGTCGAAGAAACCTACTACTGGAAGGGCGTGGTGTACGCGGCCCGCGGTGATACGCAGGCTGCGCTGCGCGAGCTGGACCGGGCGCTGTTCTATAACCGGAACTTCATCCCGGCCCAGGAAGCCAAAGCCCAGGTCGAAGCCGGGACCTTCCAGGTGGCCGCCATTCGCTAGCATGCGGTCTATCGCCGCTCGTTTCGCCGGGGGATCGCCCGGCGAATTTGTGTTCGGCCCGAAGACGGCACGCACGCCGCAGTCCGAGGATCTGCCATGACACAACCCACCCAACCGGCGTCACACGCCGCTCAGGCCAGCGCGCAGAGCATGGCGCGCAACACCCTCATCCTGATGGTCGCCTTTGCTACAGCCAAAGCCATCAGCCTGGCGCAGACGTTTATCATTGCCAGCGTGTTCGGTGTGGGCGACGAATGGGATGCCTTCGTGACCGCCAACCGCATCCCCGAGCAAATTGTGCTGCTAATCGGCGGCGGCGCGCTGAGCTACGCGTTCATCCCCATTTTCAGCGGCTTGCTGGCGCGCCAGCAGCCCGCGCGCGCCTGGCAGCTTGCCAGCAGCGTGATCAACACTATCTTCACCGTCACGCTGACGCTCAGCGTGCTCGGCTTCGTTGCCGCGCCGTGGCTGGTCCAGCATGTAGTGGCGCCCGGCTTCGACGCGGCCAAGGTCGATCAGACCGTCCGGCTCATGCGCATCCTGCTGATCAGCACGCTTGTGTTCAGCATCAGTGGCATCTTCCAGGGCATCCTGCACAGTTTCAATCACTTCCTGCTGCCCGCCTTGGCGCCGATCCTGTTCGATGTCGGCATCCTGTTCGGCGTGGCGTTTCTGATCGAGCCGTTCGGCGTGTACGGGATCGCCTGGGGCGCGGTGCTCGGCTCGCTGATGCATCTCGGCGTGCAGATACCCGGCCTGATCCGCTATCGGGCGCGCTGGCAGGCGCGGCTTGGCTGGCGCGATCCGGCGCTGCGGCGCGTCATCCGGCTGATGATCCCGCGCGTGATGGGCCTCGGCGTGCTGACCTTCAACACGATCGTCTTCAACAACATCGCCTCACGCATGGGCAGCGGCGCGGTCAGTGCGTTCGACTGGGGCTATCGCCTGATGAACATCCCGGAGACGCTGATCGGCAGCGCGATGGGCTTCGTCGTCTTTCCCACGTTAGCGGCGCTCAGCGAGCTGGGCGATCTGGAGCACAAGCGGCGTGCCATGTCCGGCGCGGTGCGCTTCATCCTGATCGCGACCATCCCCGCCGCCACCGGGCTAATCCTGATCGGCCGGCCGATGATCGGCCTGCTGGAGCGCGGCGCCTTCGACGCCCGCGACAGCGCGCTGGTCTATGGCGCGCTGCAGTTCTTCGCTTTCGGGCTGATCTTCCAGAGTGTTCACGAGATCATCGCGCGCAGCTTCTACGCCGACAAAGATACCTTCACGCCGCTGTGGATTTCGGTCGTCGCGGCGCTGATCAACGTGGTCATCGTTGGCGGGCTATATCTCGGCTTCGTTTATCGGCTGGACGATACGCTGCGGGCCGCCTTTGTCGCCTGGGGCGAGCGCTATCTGGGCGGGAACTTCGCCGCCGGGCTGGACGCGCTGGTGGGCGCCTCGGCGCGCGTGCAGGCGACGCTGTCCGGCATCACCGGCGTCGGCGGGCTGGCGCTGGCCTATTCGATCACGTTTCTGGTGGAGCTGGTGCTGCTGCTGGCGATCTTGCGGCGGCGCTGGGGCGGGATCGACGAGGGCGCGCTCATCCGCACGGCGGCACGCTCCCTGGCTGCCGCGGTGGTGATGGCGGCGGTGGTGCTCGGTACCGACGCCGTCCTGGGACGGCTGGGGTGGCACGACGCCGGGATCGTGATTTCGGTGCTGCGCGTGTTGGGGCTGGCGGCCATTGGGGCGCTGGCCTACGTGGCCGGAGCGCTGGCGTTCGGCGTGCAAGAAATCCGCGCGCTGCCGTCCCTGGTGCTGCGCCGACGCCGCGCCGACACTGCATTGGAGCAGGCAGGCATCTAGCCCCGGCGACACGGGAACCAGCGGGCGATACCCTCAGACGCTGGCGCTGCGTCTGGCCTCACACGCAACAAAAAGCCTCATCCCCGCCGGAGATGAGGCTTCAACAATCCGGACGTAGCCGGTCTTAATACGGATATTCGTTGATCGCTGCTTCCAGGCGCGCGTAGCGGCGTGCACTCATCGCGAAGATCCATTGCCCCTTGCGCCAGGTCAGGGTGATCGTGCCGTCCGCGAAGCCGTAGAAGAAATCGACCGAGGTGATGCCCGCGACGGCGAAATTCCCCACCTGCCCCTCGCGCCGCGCCAGCTTGAGCAGATCATACATGGCGTCGGCCGCGTGATCCTCATTGGGATAGCGCACCACAGCCAGATCGATCGGCTCGGTGCTGATCGGGTCGCGGTAGCGCCCGAACGCCCGGCTGGTCACAAACGCGCCGGGCCGGCAGGGCGCCACATTCACCGGCGGCGCAAAGACATCCGGAGTGGCCGTCGCTTCGGGGGCGCCCGGCTCCGGAGTGGGGGTCGGTGTCGGCGTTGGGGTTGGCGTGGGCGTGGGAGACGGTGTCGGCGTCGGCGTCGCTGTGGGTGTCAGAGTCGGCGTGGGCGAGGCCAACGGATCGGGCGTTGCCATCTCATCCACCGCCGGAGCCGCTTCGGTTGGCTCCTCTCCGATGAAGCTTTCCTGGTCGGGCGCCGTCCAGATCAGGCAGGTAATCACCGGGTTGGTGATCGCGTTCGGCGGCAGCTTGGAAGTCAGGCGTGTGAACGAGCCAAAACTGTCCGGTACGAGGTCCGACGCGCTGGCATTGTCCGAGGGATAGGGGCGCTCGTTCAGATCATGCGGGATGACGATGGCCTCGTCGAGAAACGGCCCGCGATTGGCGCGGACATAGTCCATAGCCTCGTTGGTCAGAATCATCGCCACCAGCAGGAGCAGCGCGAACGACAGCATGATCAGCGTCAAGCTCCGCACCCGCGCCGGCATGGCACGAAACGCGTCGATCGGACGGCGCACCGCGTGATAGACGCGCTCGAAGATCATGGCGAGCGCAGTCAGGACTAGCCCGACCGTGCCCCGCCATCCGGGCGCGTCGGGGTCAAAGAACGATTTCGGCTCAGAGTTCATAGCGCCAGGCTCCCCAGCAGGCACAGCGAATGAGCCGCCGGTGGGCGGCTCACACGATAGACAATTCGCTTACTCAGCACGCGCCTTCCGGCGGGTCGATCTTCTGAACCGGGCCGGTGATGGTATTGTGATACACCTGGGTGCCCGCCTTCAGGCCGACTTCCACGATGCCCCACTCATAGTACCCGGCCAGCGTGACAATCACGTCGCGCGATGACATCTCGGCGCGGGGCGAGTAGCCAACCAGAGCATACCCACTCAGAGAAGACTTCTTGCCACCGGAACCGTATCCTGTGTCGAACTTAATACCGACAATACCGTTATGCGGGTCAACGTTCACGATTTCGTACGGTTCACTGGTGCTCAGGATGTGCTTGCGAACCCCCGGCGGCATGCCCAGCACCCAATGGCTGATGTCCGGCGACGGCACATTCGTGACCCGGTAGACAACGGTCGTGCGGTCAGTCTCCGGGTCATAGGTCTTGCTAAGGAGCTGGATCTCATGGTTACCCATCGGGGTGGCCGTTTCTGGCCCCTCGGACACGTACGCCGGCGGCTTTTCCTCGCATTCAAAACCGACCGGGTTGAGATAGTCGACGGTCGTCAGCAGGCTGCCCGTGATGAACTGGACCACCAACCCCCCTACCAGCAACAACGTGATCGCCGCCGGGATTGTCGGCCAGTACTCGGCCAGCGCCTGACCACGCTGCCAGCGAAGCCATTTCGGTGTGCGCGCTTTCATCATCTTCCTCCACGTAGAATAGATCACGGATAATGACGCGGATGAGCGTTAATTTTTCCCGGCTGATCGTGAGCCACCTTATGGCTACCCCAATCTACCCTCTATACCGTTAAGATAACACCAATCTTGCCTGAATTCTGTAAATAATTCCTGAATTCCTCGTTCCCGGTCCCGTTTATAGAGGATCGATCGCGGTCTTTGACGAAATCCTAACAATTGCCACCCGCACAGCGGCGCGCCGGTTGGCAAGCCCGGCCCCCGGCGCTATAGTCAGAACGTGCGAAGTCGACGCTGAGAAAGGGGCTGTATGGCGCTCGAAATCGTGAAAATGACGCTCGGCCCGGTACAGAGCAACTGCTATCTGATCGGAGATCCCACCACCGGCGATGCGATCGTGATCGACCCGGTCGACAACGCTCCGTTGATCCTCAAGGCGCTCGGCGAGCGCGGCTGGACCGTGCGCGAGATCCTGGCGACGCACGGGCACTTCGATCACATCATGGCCAGCGCTGAACTGAAAGAGGCGACCGGGGCGCCTTTCCGCCTACACCGCGCCGACGAGCCTCTAGTCCGCGCCCTGCCGGAGCAGGTTCGCGCCTTCATTGGGATCGAGGTCCCGCCGGCCGCTGAGCCTGACGGATTCCTGGAAGAAGGCGACCGTGTGTCGGCAGGGGCAATCGATCTGGAGGTACTGTTCACGCCGGGGCACACGCCGGGCCATCTCAGCTTTGTGCTGCCCGGCGCGCGGACGGTGTTCTGCGGAGATGTGCTGTTCGCCGGGAGCATCGGGCGCACCGACCTACCCGGTGGCAATTACACCACGCTGATGGAGTCGATCGTCACCCGTCTGCTGCCGCTCGGCGACGATTACGCGGTGCTGCCGGGTCACATGCAGAACACAACTATCGGCCAGGAGCGTACCACCAACCCGTTCGTGCTCGACTATCTGCGTGAGGGTAACGGCTGAGCGCGCACTTGCGCCGGTTTCGTGCTACATTTACGGGCACAGCATCAAGCATGCCGGCGGACACGGCGGCGGGCGGTGCAGACCCATCAGCGCGGTGGTAAACACGTCATTCCCCTGGCGGAGCACAGCATGACCGGACTGGATCGGCGCCGGATCAAATTCCTCTGGCGCTACATACGCGGGAACGCCCCATGGGATTCGGGGATCGTCCCGCCCGAAGTGGTGCGCTGGGTCGAAGCCGCCGAAGCCGAAGCGGTTCCGGCCGGGCGCGCGCTCGATCTGGGGTGCGGCACCGGCACAACGTCGATCTATCTGGCGCAGCACGGCTGGGACGTGGTCGGGGTGGATTTCGTGTATCCCGCGATCTGGCAGGCCCGGCGGCGCGCGCGTACCTACGGTGTGGCCGACCGCGCACGCTTCTATCATGCGGACGTCGCGCGGCTTGATTTCATCGCAGACGACCCGCCCTTCGATCTGGCGATCGACATCGGCTGCCTGCACGGCCTCTTCCCCGCGCAGCGGATCGGCTATGCGGACCATCTGGCGCGGCTGCTGATGCCCGGCGCGAGCTACCTGCTCTATGCGTTCTTGCCGCGCGACGACACGCCGTTCGGAATCGACGCGGACCGGCTGGCGGCGCTCTTTGGGGCGCGCTTCGAACTGGTCGACAAGGCGCACGGCCAGGACGTCACCAAGCCGGTCGCGAGCGCGTGGTTCACGCTGCGCAGGACCGACGCGCCATGACCCATGTCTTGCTGATCTTTCTGGACGGCGTCGGGCTGGGCGACGATGACCCATCCACCAACCCGTTCGCCGTCGCGCACACGCCCACGCTCAACGCGCTGGCCGGGGGGCGCCGCTGGCTGCGCGGTACACCGCGCGTGGACAATGGCCGCGCGCTGCTTATCCCCACCGATCCGCGCCTGGGCGTGCCAGGGCGCCCGCAGAGCGCCAGCGGACAGGCCACGATCCTCACCGGGCGCAACGTCCCGCAGGCCATCGGCGAGCATTACGGCCCACGCCCCAACCCTGCCATCCGCGCAATCATCCACCAGGACAATATCTTCAAGCGGGTCCGGCAGGCTGGCGGCAGCGCCGCGCTGATCAACGCCTACCCGCCCCGCTTCCACGAGCTGATCCGCCGCGGCAAGCGCCTGCCCTCGGCTTACCAGGAAGCCGTGCTCTCGGCGGACCTGCCGATCTTCACCCAGGCCGAGATGTACAGCGGGGCGGCTATGAGTCCGGACTGGACGGGCGAGGGATGGCGGACCGATCTGGGCTATCCGGACACGCCGCTCTACGGGCGGGCCGAGGCGGGCGCGCACCTGGCCCGGCTGGCGATGCAGCGCGATTTCACCTTCTTCTCGCACTGGCTAACCGACGTGGTCGGGCATCGCGGACCGCTGGAGCGCGGCGTGGCGCTGGTCGAGTTGTTCGACGCCGTCCTGGCCGGGCTGCTCGCCGTGTGGGATGATACGCGCGGCCTGGTGGTGATCACCAGCGATCACGGCAACCTGGAAGACCTCAGCATCCGCCAGCACACCACCAACGACGTCCCGACCGTGGCGATTGGGGCGGCGCGCCACCGTTTCGCCGCCGGGCTGCACGACCTAACCGGCATCACGCCAGGGGTGCTGCGCGTGCTGGGGCTGTCCGAGCCGCCGCCCGATCCCGGCCCGGCATAGGCCGGATCGCCGCGCCAAGTCGCCAGCCGTGCCGCCAGGAAATGGTGATATGATCGGAATGAACGTGTCGGCAGCGGAGAAAAGGCTTGCCCATGAACCGCGTAATCGGCCTCTGTGTGCTGCTGGCGATGCTGGCAGGGGCGCCCGCCACCACCGCCCAAGACACACCCCCGCACGCCCCGCACGATTTCATCGCTGCTCACCGCGACGATCTCGCCATCGTCTGTTACGACCCGGCGGCCCCGGAACTGGGCGTGTATCACAACGCCGACGAGCGTTTTCCCCTGGCGTCGTTGCTGAAGATCGCGATCCTGGCCGCCCATGCGCAGCGTGTCGCGGCAGGTGCGGCGGCGCTGGACGACACATTCCCGGCGAGTGCCGTCGAGGTGTACTATCTGCCCGGAACGGATTCCGGCGCCTACGAGCGTTTTGTTGAGGAAATCGTGGCGGGCCGGGACGAGCTGACGCTTGATGAGCTGTTCGGCGGCATGATCGTCTACAGCTCCAACGCCATCGCGGACTTTCTGCTCTCGCGGCTGGACAGACACAGCCTGCTCAAGCTCTACCGCCAGCTTGAGATCACCCGCACGGACACGCCCACAAGCCAGCTTGGGCTGTACCTGGCGATGAGCAACCACGAAACCGGGCAGGCCAACCCGGCAGCTTTCACGCCGGCCATGTTCTGGAAAGAGAGCACCCGACTGGCGCAGAAGTACGTGACAGATCAGGCGTGGCGCGAGGCCGAGCGGGCTTACCGGACACGCCCGGACCGCGGCCTGCCCGATCACGCCGTGCAAGAGGCGTTTCTGGAACGCTTCGGCGCGCAGGGCACCGCCGCCGAACTCACCCGGCTGATCGGGGCGGCCTACAGCGGTGATGCGCTGGACCCGGTGGCACAGGATATCATGCGCCGCTATCTCGACTGGCCGCTCAGCGGTGCCTCGCCGCTGGACGCGCACTTCGTGCACTTCGGGATGAAGAATGGTGCCTGGCCGGGCGTCCTCAGCGCGACGTATTACACCGTCGATCACGGTGGCCAGGCGACGGCGCTGACGGTTTTGCTCCGGCATATCCCGTCCCCGCAGTGGATCGAATGGCTGGCAACGTTCGGCCAGCTTCAGTTCGAACTGGAAGCGATCCGCTCGCGCTGCGCCGTGCTGGAACAAGTACTTGCTGACTAGGGGGCTTCCCCTCAAGCACATCACACGCTCTGGGCGTGCAGGACCAGGAGCGAGCCGTGGACGATCCGTACACTGACAGCGAAAAACAGCTGATGCTGCGTCTGGCACGCGAAACGCTGGAACTGAGCACCACCGCGCGTCAGGTGCCGGAAATCGATCTGGAGTCACTGCCGCCCAGCTTGCAACAGCCGGCGGCGTGTTTTGTCTCGCTGCACCGGCGCGACAACGGCGCGCTGCGCGGCTGTACCGGGACGCTGGTCCCGCGGCGCCCCCTGGCGCTGGAAATCGTCGAGATCACCCTGCAAACGGCCTTCAACGACCCGCGCTTTTTGCCGGTAACCGCCGGCGAAGTGCCGGATCTGCGCATCGAGATCAGCGTGCTAACGCCGCCCAAACCGCTGACCTTCGACGGCCCCGACGACCTGGTGAAGAAGCTGCGCCCCGGAATTGACGGCGTGACGCTGAGACTGGCGGGACGGCGCGCCACGTTCTTACCGCAGGTGTGGCACGCCTATCCCGATCCGGAGATCTTCCTCAGCCTGCTCTCCGAAAAGATGGGCCTGGGGCCGGATGCATGGCGCGATCCGGACATCCAGGTCGAAACCTACGAGGCGATCGTCTTCGAAGAGGCGTAAGCCCACCGCCTGCCCCACGCTCGCCCGCCCCAGCCTTGCATCGCACGGGTCGTCTGCTACAATCGGGCGCCGGAGTCGGAGCGATGCATCCCACAATCTCGATAGCGCGGAGACCCGCATGCGTAAGCCCTTCATCATCCTGGTGCTCCTGAGCGCGGCGCTTGGTCTGGCGGCCTGTGGTGGCGAAGACTTGCCGCCCATCGAGCACGTGCTGGTCGTGACCGCCACTCCGGAGCCGGGCACGATTCTGTTGGTGATCACCGTCACACCGGACCCGAACGCCACACCGCTGGGGCCGGGCACGACCGCGGACGCCGCTCCCACCCACACGCCCGCGCTCAGCCCGACACCACCCCCCACGGCCACGCCGCAGCCGACCGCCGCACCGCTGATCATCGGACCGGCCACGTCCAGCCCCACACCCGCCGGGCCGCTCGTCACGCCGACCGGGCTGCCGGCGCTGTTTCCGACAATCGTCGTCGCCGATGTACCGGTCGCCGAGCAGGTCTTCGAGCGGGGCCGGATGTTCTGGATTCGCCACAACCGCCAGATCTGGGTGATGATTGCCGGCCCGGACGACGAGAACGCCGGGGACTGGTACTGCTACTACGACACCTTTATCGAGGGTGAGCAGGAACTGGACCCGAACCTGATCCCGCCGGACGGTCTCTACCAGCCGCGGCGTGGGTTTGGCAAGCTGTGGCGCACGCACCCGGATCTGCGCGCAGCGCTCGGCTGGGCCACGACGCCGGAGTTCGAACTGACCAGCGCCTACCGCTATCTGGCGGGCGGCGAGGTGTCCGGCGGGACGTATTACGCCGGTCCCGGCGAGCACCGGCTGACCACGCTCTACAACGATGTCATCTCGTTCTACGAGGGCGACATTCGCGGCGATTGCCAGGGTGGAACCTGGCGCATGACGCCCGCGCAGTAGCCGCCGCCTTCGGGCGGCTTTTTTGTCGCGCGCTACCGAGCGCCCGAAATCCGTATTATGGTATAGAAGGATTTTCGCAGAGCAAAAGAGGCCGATGATGCGCGAGTGGCAGCTTTCCGGCGCCTCACCGATGGCGCCCCGTATCGCCGCCGACGCCCGCACCGGGCGTACCAACCTGCACGACGATCAGGTCTGGCAGCTCCGCCTGGGTCAGGCCGCCGAGCCGGGGGTGACGCTCGAGACGCGGTACGGCGGGCGCGTCGGGCTGGCGCGCGTCGTGCCGATCTGGACGGTCGGGCGCCGTCAGATTTTTGAGACGCACGGCTACCACCACCCGCCCACGCTGACCGCCTTCGCGCCCGATTACCTGCGCGTGCAGGCCGAGCCGGTGCTGGGTCTGCGCGCCACGCTCGAATTCTGGGCGATGGAATCGCAAGCTGTCGGCGGGCGGATCACCTGCCACAACACCGGCACGCAGCCCATCGCGGCGCAGGTGGCGCTGGCAGCGCAGGCGATCCGTAAAAACGAGACCCTGCGCGGGCTGTTTCTCACGCTGGAAGGCGGGGATACGGCGCTCCAGCTTGGGCGCCTCAGCCATCTTCAGCCGGTGCTGCTGGTCGAAGGGGGAACCGGCGATGGGACGAACCCCCGCCTGATCCGGCGGCTGGACCTGGCGCCCGACGTGTCCGTGACGATCCGCTGGGTGCTGGCCGGGCTGCCGGAGCGCGACGCCTCGCTGGCATTGGCGCATCGCTGGCTGGCCCGCGCCTGGGACGACGACCTGGCCGCCATCGAGCGGCGCGCCGGGGCGACTCCGCAAATCGAAACCGGCGATCCGGATTGGGACGCCGCGCTGGCGTGGAGCGCCCAGGTCGTGTTGCGCAGCTTTCTGGGCGCGTCCGGCAATCTGCCGCATCCCTCACCGGTCAGCGCGCGCCTGCCCGCGACCGGCTACGCCATCGGCGGGACGCATCCCGGCGGCTTCAGCGCGGGCTGGGGTGGGCAGGCGATGTTCGATGCGCTGCTGATCGCGCCGCTGGTGGCGCTGGCCGCGCCGGAACTGGCCAAAGGGCTGGTGTGGAACTACCTCGCCGTGCAGCGCGACGATGGCTGGATCGACGCCAGACCCGGCCTGGATGGGCAGCGCGCGCAGGTCCTCGCCCCGCCGGTGCTGGCGCAACTGGCGCTCACGGTCTACGACTACACGAACGACGGCACCTTCCTGTCCGAGAGTCTCGACGCGCTGGTTGCCTTCTTTCTGCGCTGGCGGCAGCCGGATGTCGACCGCGATCAGGACGGTGTGCCGGAATGGCAGCATCCCGATCAAGGCGCCAACCCCGCCAGCCCGACCGTTGCCACCAACCGCCGCTGGGCGCAGGGGGTGGACATCACCGCCATCGAAGCGCCCGATCTGCTGGCCTATCTGGCACGCGAGGCCGCGGCGATCCGGCGTGCCGCCGAAATCGCGGGACGCGCCGAGATCGCCGCCCAGTTCGCCGAGCAGCATGCCGCGCTGGTCGAGCGCCTGCGCGAGTTCTGGAACGACGAGCGCGGCGTCTTTCACTACCGGGATCGCGACATCCACTCGTGCCCAACCGGCGATCTCGTGTACGAGGCCAAGGGAGACCAGCCGCTACGCGAGCGCGTAGAACTGCCGCAGCCAAGCCGGCTGATCCTGCGCGTGATCGGCGGAATGAGCCACCGCCCGCGGCTGACGTGCTCGATCGAGGGAGTCGATGCCCGCGGCCAGGGCGCACACGAAACCATCGACGGCGACGCGTTCGCGTGGTACCGGGGGATGGGCAATGCCACGACCGGCACCGTCTGGCAGACGCTCACCAATCTGACGTTCAGTGGCCTGAGCCGGGTGTACCGGGTTCAGGCCAGCACGCTTGACCTTTCGCAACACGACATCGCGCTGCTGGCGCCGCTGGCGGTGCAAGCTCTCGATGGCGAGCCGGCCACCCGCTCGCTGGCCCTGCTGACCGACCCGGCTCACTACTGGCGGGCCTTTGGGTTGGCGGGCTGCCCGGCCAGCGGACCCGGCTACGAGGCCGCGGGGGTCAACGGCTGCGGCGGCGCGTCGCCGCACATGACCGCGCTGCTGGCCGAGGCATTGCTCGACCGGGGCGAGTCCGGCGCCGCCCGCGACCTGTTCGAGCGCGTCATGCGGGCGCAGACGCGCGCTCTGCGCCAGGCGCACGCCTTCTTCGCCGGCTACAACCCGGACACAGGCGAAGGGCACGGCGAGATCGACACTGTGGCCGGGACGGTCCCGTTTGGCTGGTTCACCCGGCTGGTCGGGGCGTTCGTGCTGGCGCCGGACGCCGTCGTCATTACCGGGCCGTGGGCGCTTGGCGAGCGGACAATCACGTGGACACAGCACGGAGTCCGCCTGGCGCGCTCGGCGGAAGGGCTGCACATCACCTTCCCCGGCGGGCACGCGGTCGAGCTGCCGCCGGACGCCGCGCCGCAGATCGTGCGCGATCCAACCTTCCGCGAGGAAGCGCCCGCGTCGCCCGCAGAGGTCCCCACCGGGCCGCCGGAGCGCCCCGACGACGACCTGCTGCCCGCCGTTGACTGAAGCAGGCCGGCACACCACGGCGACAGGCTGCCCGCCGCCGAACGGTGGATCGTCCGGCGGCGATGGCGTATAATCCCCAGGCGGTCCTGGCACTTATTCACTGCAAAGGAGCAGATTTGTGAAGCTGTTCGTGCCCGGCCGGATCTGCCTGCTGGGGGAGCACTCCGATTGGGCAGGCACCTATCGGCGCTTCAACACCCAGATCGAGCGGGGATACGCGCTGATCACCGGCACCAACCAGGGAATTTACGCCGAGGTTCAGCCACACCCAACCTCGCTGATTCTGACTTCTACCTCGCCCGACGGCGAGCGTCACGGCCCGTACGAGATCCCGATGGAAGCCGGCGCGCTGCTCGAAGAAGCGGAAAAAGGCGGCTTCTGGAGCTATATCGCCGGCGTGGCCTACCAGATTCTGACGCACTACCACGTGCGCGGGCTGGTGCTCGACAACTACAAAACCGATCTGCCCATCAAAAAGGGCCTCTCGTCGAGCGCGGCGATCTGTGTCCTGACGGCGCGCGCCTTCAACCGCGTCTACGACCTGAAGATGACCACGCGCGGCGAGATGGAGATGGCCTATCAGGGCGAGATCACCACGCCCTCGCGCTGCGGGCGGATGGACCAGGGCTGCGCCTATGGTGACCGCCCGATCCTGATGACCTTCGACGGCGACCGGCTCGACGTCACCGAGATCCCGGTCGGCCAGTCCCTGCATTTCGTCATCGTCGACCTGCAGGCCAAGAAGAACACGATGGAGATCCTCACCCGGCTCAACCAGTGCTATCCGCTGGCGGATACGCCGGTGGCCGCCGGGGTGCAGAAGCTGCTCGGCCCGATCAACAAGCGCATCGTCCACCGGGCGATTGACGCGCTCAAAGAGGGTAACGCCGAGCGGCTCGGTTACCTGATGCGCCAGGCGCAGGGCTTCTTCGACCGCTACGCGCCGGGCGCCTGCCCCGAAGAACTGAAAGCCCCCGTGCTGCACCGCGTGCTGGAATACGAGCCGATCCAGAAACATATCTGGGGCGGCAAAGGCGTTGGCTCGCAGGGCGACGGAACCGCACAGTTCCTGGCCCGCAGCGAAGCCGACCAGCAGGCTGTGATCGACATTATCGAGCGCGAGCTGGGTATGCCCTGCCTCAAGCTCACGATCAGCAGCGGGACCAAGGTCCGCAAAGCCGTAATCCCGGCTGCCGGGTTCGGGACGCGCCTCTTCCCGGCCTCGAAGGCAACCAAAAAAGAGCTGTTCCCGATCGTGGATCGCGACGGCATCGCCAAACCCGCGATCCTGCTGATCGTCGAGGAAGCCCTGAGCGCCGGGCTAGACGAGGTGATCATCATCGTCCAGGAGCACGATCTGCCCGCCTTCGAGTCGTTCTTCAACGAGCAGATCTCGATCGAGAACTTCAACAAGCTCTCGCCGCAGTTCCAGGCCTACGCGCGCCGCCTGCTGGAGATGGGCCAGCATGTGCGCTTCGTGGTCCAGACCGCACAGGAAGGGCTGGGCCACGCCGTCTACTGCGCGCGCGAGATGGTGGGCAACGAGCCATTCCTGCTGATGCTGGGCGACCATCTCTACCATTCGTACAGTGCGCGCTCGTGCTCGCAGCAGCTGGTGGACGCCTTCAACCAGCACGGCAAGAGCGTCGTCGGGCTGCAACGCACACCCGAAGACCTACTCGCCACCGTCGGCACGGCGACCGGCGTCTGGATCGAGCCGGACGAGCTGC
Organism: Anaerolinea sp.; assembly: GCA_020725705.1. GTDB lineage: Bacteria > Chloroflexota > Anaerolineae > Aggregatilineales > Aggregatilineaceae > DYGX01. The sequence continues at coordinate 1,289 of DYEN01000494.1, read as the reverse complement.
TCTCCATCACCGAGTTCGCCGAGAAGCCGACCATCGAATACGCGCGTAGCAACCTGCAGGTGCCGGGCTTGCCGGATAACACTTATCTGACGATCTTCGGGCAGTACATCATCAAGCCCCAGATCTTCGACTATCTGGAAGAGCACATCACCCATAATGTGCGCGAGCGGGGTGAGTTCCAGTTGACCTCCGCGCTAGATCGTCTGCGCCGCGAAGATGGCTTTCTGGGGCTGCTGGTCGACGGGCGGCGCTTCGACATCGGCCTGCCTGAATATTATCTGGAGACACTGCAAACCTATCCGCGCTAGCGCTCGCAGCGCCCAGATGGCTCGACCGACGCGCCCGGATGCCCGGCGCGAGCCAGTTCGAAGGGAAGCATGGCCGACGATCAGGCGGATCTGGCCGCCCACTTCGAGTTTATGTTTCACCACACCGCAACCGGAATCCTGCTCATCGACCCGGACGGTGTGCTCGTGCGCTTCAACCCTGCTGCGGCGTCGCTGTTGGCGCTGAGCAGTGCGGCGCGCGGGCAGCTGCTCGGCGCCGTGCTCGAAGATCAGCCGCACCTGCTGCGCGCCCTGACCGTTCCGGAGACGGACGCCGGCCCCGTCACGCTCAACAACCGGCGTCAGGTGCGCGTGGTATCGAGCGGCCCCAGCGGTTGCGAGCGGCTGATCTTGCTGGAAGATATCACCGGGCAGCAGGCGATCGACGGCGGACGCGCCGCGCTGGTCCGCCAGATCGCCCACGATCTGCGCAACCCGATCTACGCGCTGAGCGGCTTCGCCGACCTGGCCGCGACCGAGCCGGGCGCCAGCCCGGAACAGATCGAATATCTGGAGCGGGTGCAGCGTATCGCCGACAAGCTCTACAACCTGGTGGGCACGCTGGTCGATCTGGCCTGGATCGAGAGCGGGATGCCGCTGGAACAGACCCCGGTCCGGCTGGACGAGGTGATCCACGCGGCGGTCGCGGCGCTGGCAGACGAGGCGCAGCGGCACGCCAGCGCGGTCGAGCTTGAGCTGTCCGCCGACCTGCCGCCCGTCCTGGGCGACGCGGCGCGGCTCCGGCAGGCGCTTGAAGCTGTGCTGCGCAACGCCTTGCTCTACGCGCCGGACGGCGCAGCGGTAACCGTCCGGGCGAGCCGGTCGGGCGGCGAAGTTCGCTGCGAGGTGGTGGATCGCGGGTTCGGGATCGCGCCGGACGATCTGCCCAAAGTGTTCGACCGCCTGTGGCGCTCGGATGATCCGCGCGTGCTGGCAGTTCCCGGCGGCGGGATCGGCCTGACG
>DYEN01000493.1 GCA_020725705.1 Anaerolinea sp. | reverse complement strand
CTGCTGCTGGATGAGCCGTTCACCGGTGTGGATGCGCAGGCCGAGGCCGACATCTACGAGGTGCTGGACGTCTTGCGCGATGAGGGGATCGCCGTGCTGCTGGCGACGCATAATCTGGTGCAGGCGGCCACGCATTTCGACCGGCTGTTGCTGATGAGCCGCGGGCGGATGCTGGCCTTTGGCGATCCGCAAGATGTGTACACGCCGCAGCTTCTGGCCGAGACGTTCGGCGACCGGATCGCGCTGTGGCGCGACGGCGACGGGTATGTGATGGTGGCCGACAAGCCGTGCCACGATCACGACGCGCACGGCGATCCTCGCGCGACGGCGCATCCGCAGCCCATCCCTGAGGCAATGCGCGAGTGAAGCGCCGGGCAGCCCGGCTTGTGATGGTGGAGAGAAGATGGCCAAGCCGCTGATTTTGATCACCAACGACGACGGGATCGACTCGCCGGGTCTGGCGGCCCTGGCGGCGGCGCTGGACGGACTGGGCGATCTGTTGATCATCGCGCCGGCCCACCAGCAGTCCGGCATGGGGCGCAGCATGCCCCCTTTCTATGACGGCCGCATTTACGAGGTGACGATCGGGCTGGACGGCGCAAGTTGGAAAGCGTACCGGGCCAATGTCTCACCCGCGCAGGCCGTGCAGTACGGCATTCTGGAGCTGGCCGACCGGGTGCCGTCGCTGGCGGTATCGGGCATCAATTACGGCGAGAACGTGGGCACAGGCGTGACGGTTTCGGGCACGGTCGGTGCGGCGATGGAAGCGGCGGCGCACGGCATCCCGGCGCTGGCCGTCTCGCTTCAGGTGCCGGACCCGGCCATGCACCTCAACAACGATGCCTCGGTCGATTTCAGCGTGGCGATGTATTTCACGCGCTATTTCGCGGAGCGTTGGCTGAGGGCCAGGCGCCCGCCTGAGGTGGATCTGCTCAAGATCGACATTCCCGCCGGGGCGACGCGCCAGACCCCCTGGCGGCTGACTCGGCTGGAGCGTGGGGCCTATTTCCGCCCGCTCAAGCCGACCCGAGTGCGCCTGGACGAGGAATGGCGCCTGGGGTACGAGGTCAACCGCGAGCTGAACCTGGCCGCCGACAGCGACGCGGCGGTGCTCAGCCAGGGCATAATCTCGGTTACGCCGCTGACGATTGATATTACGGCCAACGTCCGGCGCGATACACTCCGCGCGCTGTTGGAAGATGCCCCGGCCGACGGCTCCGCAAGCGATGCGTGACGGCGAGTTTGAAACGAGGTGTGAGGCGGGATGATGTGGAGCTGGATGACCGCGCTTGGGATCTGGAGCGTGTTGCGCGACGGCTGGGCGGCGCTGGCGGCTAACTTCGAGACGCTGGTGCTGGAGCCGCTGCGCTATCCGCTGCTGGCGCGCAGCCTGGAAGCCGCGATCGTCGTGGGGATCGTCAGCGGCGTGGTGGGGACTTACGTCGTTGTGCGCGGGATGGCGTTCTTCGGGGACGCGCTGGCGCATGCCATCCTGCCGGGGGTGGCGTTCATGTACCAGCGCGCCAACGGCCGCACGGACGATCTGTTCTGGGGCGGCCTGGTGGCCGGGGTGCTCAGCGCGCTGGGCATCGGCTGGCTGACGCGCCATGAACGCATCAAGGAAGATACGGCGATCGGCGTGGTGTTCGCCGCCATGTTCGCGCTGGGCATCGCCATGATCTCGCGCATCGACAACTACGCGGGCGACCTGTCGCACATCCTCTTCGGGCAAATCCTGGGCGTGTCCGCCGGCGACCTGCGCCTGATCGTCATTTTCGGCGCGCTGGTGCTGGCCATAGTCGCGTTGTTCTACAAAGAATTCCTGATCATTTCCTTCGATCCCATGCTGGCGCGCACCCTGCGGCTGCCGGTGGAACTGTTCCGCATGCTGCTTCTGGTGCTGATCGGCGTGACGATCGTCGTCTCGCTGCAAACCGTCGGGATTGCGCTGATGGTCGCCCTGCTGGTGACCCCGGCAGCGACGGCCAACCTGATGACACACCGCCTGCTGCCGATGATGCTCATCTCGGCCCTGATCGGCGCGGCGTCGAGTATCATCGGGTTCTACGTGTCGTATCACGGCGACGTGGCGACCGGACCCGCGATTGTGCTGACGGCGACCTCGATCTTCCTGTTCGTCTTCGTCGAGCAGCAGATCCGCCAGCGGCTTGGCTTCATTGTGCGGCTGCGCGGCCTGCGCGAACCCGCGCCCGCCGGACGGCCCGCCTTGCCCCACGAGCACTGAGCGCGCGCCGCAACTTCACGCCTGAGTTGCGCGTATACCGATTGTAGACACAATACGCGTATCGCCGTGTGTCCGGCTGCCGCAGACGCGACGGCTGCGCAGAGGAGTTGGGGGCATGGATCTGGTTCGCGCGCTGAAATTTCCGCTTGAGGACGAAGAATGGCCGGTTAAGATCGCGATCGGCTCGCTGATCACGCTGCTGCCGATCATCGGCGGGATCGGCGGTCTGGGGTACCAGATCGGGGTGGCCCGCAACGTCATGCGCGGTTCCAGGCGCCCGCTGCCCGGCTCCGCCGATCTGGGGCAGGTCTTCACCGATGGAGTGATGGCCGGGCTGGCCGCCCTGCTCTACGCGCTGCCGCTGGTACCGTTCTGGTGTGTGATGGCGCTGCTTTCGGGCATCGCCGACGGGTCCGGGGCGGGCGATTTTGCGCTGGCGTGCGTGTCGGTCATGATGGCGCTTCTCTCGCTGGTGTACGGCATCCCGGCTGTGGCGATGTACTGGGTCGGCGCGATGCGCTACGCGCAGACGGGCAATTTCTCCGAGTTCACGCAGTTCGGGGCGCTGTGGCGCGAGGCGCGCGCCAACCTCGGTACGCTGCTGAATCTGTTCCTGTACTATCTGGCGCTGAGCCTGATCCTGGCGGTGATCTCGCCCCTCGCCCTGGTGACCTGCGTGGGTATCTTCGTGCTGGGCTTCTACGCCTCGATCGCCGGCGGCCATCTGATCGGCCAGGCGGGGCGTGAAATCGTTCGCGGATATTAGCGCCGGTTGCGAGGGCTGAGGCACATGGCACGCATTTTTGCGACGCTCTTGGTCTGGGTGATGTTTACCGTCATCGTGATCTCGCTGCTGACGTCGGTCACCGGCGCGATCGCGAATGCTTCGGGATCGGAAGTCTTCGGGATTGTTGTCGCGATCGCAGCAGCGGCGGCCATCAGCACGGCCGCGATTTGGTCTGCCGGCCGTCAAGAGGAAGCGGAGACGATGTCGCGATCGATCGCCAAGGCGAAGCGGCACGGTCCACGCCGTGCGGCGGAGCTGCTTGACTCGCTGGACGACGAGGAGATCTATGACCTCGAAGCACTGCTGCTCTCGCGCGAGCGGCAGTCGCGCCCGCCGTCAAGCTGAAGCGAGAAGCAGCGAAGAACAGCGCAATACAGCTAGAAACAGCTAGAAACAGCTAGAAACAGCGAGAAACAGCGAGAAACAGCTAAAGCCTCTTGCTCTTGCTGCTTCTCGCTGCTCTTAGCTTAACTCCGCATCAGTTCGTCGGTGTCGAGCCAGATCGTCACCGGGCCGTCGTTGTGGATCTCCACCGCCATCCGCGCCCCGAAAACGCCCATCGCCACATGCGGCACACCCTCGGCGCGCAGGTGCGCCGCGAAGCGTTCGATCAGCGGCTCGGCCACTTCGGGCGGAGCGGCCTGGACGAAGCTGGGACGGCGTCCCTTGCGTGCGTCCGCGAAGAGCGTGAACTGAGACACGACCAGGCAGCTTCCCCCCACGTCCAGTAGCGAGCGGTTGAACTTGCCCTCGGCATCTTCGAAAACGCGCAGCCCGGCGATCTTGCGCGCCAGCCACTCCGCCTGTGGCTCGCCGTCGCCCTGCCCGACACCCACCAGGATCACAAACCCCGCGCCGATCTCGCCGACCGTCTCTCCGTTTACGCGCACCGCGCCGCGTGATACGCGCTGAAGTACCGCTCGCATGCTGCCCTGTCCTTATGGCTGGTCCCGGAACTCTCGCGCCTGAGTGTACGGCTTGCCGGCGCAAGAGGCAAGCGGCGCGTCAAGTGGCCGAATCCGCTCCGGGCGACTATGATTACGGGGACAAGCTGGCCGGGGATGTTAGTATTCAACCGAGGGTAAACCGCGTGGAGACTCAAAAGACCTTTCCCTTTCAGAACCCTGATCTGCCGCTGGACGCGCGTGTGGACGATCTTGTTTCTCGCCTGACACTGGCCGAGAAAGCCGCGCAGATGCTGCACGAGGCGCCCGCCATCGAGCGTCTGGAAATCCCACCGTACAACTGGTGGAACGAGTGCCTGCACGGCGTGGCGCGCGCGGGCGTGGCGACGGTGTTCCCGCAGGCGATCGGGCTGGCGGCGACGTGGAACACCGCCCTGCACCGCCGCATCGCCGAGGTGATCTCGGACGAGGCGCGCGCCAAACATCACCAAGCCGTGCAGCAGGGGGATTACGGCAGGTACAAGGGGCTGACGTTCTGGTCGCCTAACATCAACATCTTTCGCGATCCGCGCTGGGGGCGCGGCCAGGAGACTTACGGAGAGGACCCGTACCTCACCGCGCAGATGGGGATCGCGTTCGTCGAAGGGTTGCAGGGGGATGATCCGCGCTATTTGAAGGTGGCGGCCTGCGCCAAGCACTACGCGGTTCACAGCGGGCCGGAAGCCGACCGCCATCACTTCGACGCCCGCGTGACCCCGCGCGAGCTGTGGGACACCTATCTGCCCGCCTTTGAGGCGCTGGTGCGCGCGGCGCGGGTGGAGATCGTCATGGGCGCCTACAACCGCACCAACGGCGAGCCATGCTGCGCCAGCCCGACGCTGCTCGGGCAGATTCTGCGCGAGCGGTGGGGCTTTGAGGGGCACGTGACCTCGGACTGCTGGGCGATTGCCGACCTCTACAAGCATCACCGGGTGGTCGAGACGCGCGAGCAGGCGGCAGCGCTGGCGGTCAACCACGGCTGCGACCTCAACTGCGGCTGCACCTACGACGCGCTGCCGGCGGCAGTCGAGGCCGGGCTGATCGACGAGGCGACCATCGACCGCTCGCTCAGGCGGCTGTTCCGCACACGCTTCCGTCTGGGGATGTTCGACCCGCCGGAGCGTGTCGCCTACGCGCAGGTCCCCGCTTCCGTGAACGACGCGCCGGAGCATCGCGCCCTGGCCCGCCAGGCGGCCCGCGAAGCGATCGTGCTGCTCAAGAACGAGGGCGGGCTGTTGCCGCTCGACCCCGCGCTGAAGACGCTGGCCGTCATCGGCCCCAACGCCGACGACGCCGAAGTGATGTGGGGCAACTATAACGGCATCCCTTCGCGCTCGGTGACGCCGCTGGAAGGCATCCGCGCCCGCGTCTCGCCGCAGACGCAAGTGCTGTTCGCGCAAGGCTGCGACCTGCTCGACCCGGCGACGGACGGATTCGCCGAGGCGCTCGACGTGGCGCAGCGCGCGGACGTGGTGATCTTCGTGGGCGGCATCTCGCAGCGCGTCGAGAGCGAGGAAGAAGTCATCGACGGCGTGCCGCGCGGCGACCGAGAGTCGATCGGGCTGCCCGCCGTGCAGGAATCCCTGCTCCGGCAGTTGCACGCGCTGGGCAAGCCGATCGTGCTGGTGCTGCTGAACGGCGGTCCGCTGTCGATCCCCTGGGCGGACGCGCACCTACCCGCCATTCTCGAAGCGTGGTACCCCGGCGAGGAAGGCGGCGCGGCCATCGCGGACGTGCTCTTTGGCGACTATAACCCGGCGGGGCGCCTGCCGGTGACCGTCTACCGCTCGCTCGACGACCTGCCCCCCTTCGAGGACTATCACCTGCCCGGCCGCACTTACCGCTACTTCGACGGGCTGCCGCTCTACCCCTTCGGCTACGGGCTGAGCTACACCCGCTTTGCCTATCGCAGCCTGCGCGTTGACGCCAAGCGCTTCGCGGTGGGTGAGCCGGTTACCGTCACGGTCGAGGTCGAAAATGTGGGCGAGCGCGCCGGGGACGAGGTGGTGCAAGTCTACGTGCGCGCGGTTGATGCGCCGGATTACGCGCCGCGCCACAGCTTGCAGGCGTTCCGCCGTATTCACCTGGAGCCGGGCGCCGCGCAGCGCGTCACCCTCACGCTCGACGGGCGCCAGTTCTCGCTGGTGGATGAGGACGGTGTGCGCCGGATACGCCCCGGCAAATATGAGATCTTTGCCGGGGGCGGGCAGCCCGGTTTCGTCGAGACCGTCTCGGCCACGATTACCCTCAACGGCGAGCCGGCAATCTGCACGCATCTCTACGGTCCCGCATGATCCGTATGATGCGTCTTTCGCCGGCACAGAGTGCAGGCCGTGCCGCCATCGTGACGCGGCCTGCTGCGCTCACCCCTGTGTGACCGGTAGTTCCATGAACGCGCCGTAGCGCTGCGCGGCCTGGGCGATTGCCTCAAGCTCGTCCTCGCTCAGCGGGGCGAACGGGCTGAGCGTGATGATGGCGGCGCGCTTTTTGACCGCGCGCTGCCATGTCCCGACCACGCGCCCGCCGATCACGATGGTGGGGCTGAACATCCCGTTTCCGCCCGGGACGACCCGCTGCGCGTAGTGCGAATCCAGCACCGCACTGCGATCCTGATAGCCGAGCAGGTATTCGTCGAAGCCTGGCAGCAGGACGGGTGGTAGCTCCCCGTTGGGCGGCTCGGTTGCCGGGCGCCAGGTCTGCGTGCCGTTCACCGTCTGCTCGACCAGCTCCGCCCGGATGCTTTCCAGCCCGGCGCGGGCGTCGCTGGCCGTCAGGCCGGACCACCAGATGAAGTCCTGCAGGGTCGCGGGGCCGCGGCTGGTGAAGTAGCGCCGTGCCAGCTCGGCCAGGGCTTCGTCGCGGGCCAGCGCACGGGGACGCCCCGGCAGGTGGTCGATGGCGTAGAAGGTGGGCTTGTTGCGGCGCGCCGCGCCCTGGCAGATCAGCCCGTCCAGCGAGGCGCGCTGCAGCATGTAGGTCGCGCGCTGGCCCGCCGTCGAAATGCCGTGCTGCTCCAGAATCGCCAGCAGCTCGCCCCGCTCGCGCAGCGCGCCGTCGCGCAAAGCGGCGGCCAGGATGTCGTTGCTACGCGCCAGCGTGGGCTCGTCTAGCTCAAGCTCGCGGTAGCGGCGGGCGTTCCCGGCGATCAGGCGCGGCGCGACAAGCGCCAGCATCCAGCGGACGTCCTCGGCGGCGGCGAGGTGCAGCGTCCCGCGCAGCAGCCAGGTGCGGACAATTGCGTGTCCGGCAAGCGCCCGCTCGATGTCCGCGTCCGTGCTGCCGGGCAGGCGCAGCCCGATCGACCATTTCGCACCTGCGTAGTCCTGCCCCTGGATGGCGCCGAGCCAGCCGACAACCTCGGGCGGGGTTTGGAGCCAGGGCCGCGTGATGTGGTGGTTGTGGAGTCGGTGCCGGGCGATGGTGGTAGCGTCCATGATGTACTCCTCAGTGTGCTCGGCTAGGGCGACGGTAGCATGGGCGAGATAAACCAAAAACCCGCCGGGCGGCGGGCTTGGGTGTGGACCTGAAGGGATTCGAACCCTTGACCTCTACAGTGCGATTGTAGCGCTCTCCCAGTTGAGCTACAGGCCCCTTTCGGATAGTCGGGATTCTAACAGTCCGCCGGGGGCCTGTCAAGGCTAAGCCTTCGCCTGAGATGGCGCCCAGGCCCGCTAGGCTTTAACAACCACAGTGCCGGCCAGCTTGTCGTGGAAGCCCTGGTTCTTGCTGTCGATGATCGCCCACAGCCAGCCGATGAAGAGCAGGAACGTGTTGATGTAGTAGCCGACATAGCGAATGATCGCGTCGAGCCAGGTCAGGCCCTGGCCGTTGGTTTTGACCACGCGGACGCCCATCAGGCTCTTGCCGGGTGTCTGGCCGTTGTTCTGGGTCCAGAAATAGCCGTTGTACAGCACACCCACGATGAACCCGACGCCGATCCCCAGGATCTCCTCGCCGATCAGCGCGCTGACGATCCCCCCCACCACCACCAGAACGAGCGAGTCGATGATCAGGGCGACCAGGCGCGACGCCAGGCTTGCTTGATTCATGATGTCCTCCTTGTACGCTCTGGGCCGCTGGCCCATGCTTTATATGGGGTTATAACACGATCGCCGCGTGACAGTTGCCTGCTGGGCCGGTACAATCCGCCGGGAGATTGATCGCACAAGGAATAACCATCACCGATGACCGATTCATTCGTCAGCCGCGCCGATGGCTACGTCCGCTGGCTGCGCGCCCAGGTAGGCCCCCAACTGATCTACCTCGTCTACGCGACCGTGCTGGTCCTCGACGAGGACGGACGCCTGCTGGTCCAGCGCCGCTATGATTTCGACTGGCTCGGCCTGCCGGGCGGCGCGCTGGAGCTGGGCGAGAACATCGCGGATTGCGCCCGGCGCGAGACGCGCGAAGAGACCGGGCTGGAAGTCGAAATCGAGCGGCTGGTCGGCGTGTTCAGCCATCCCGCTTTCAACCTGCTCTATCCCAACGGCGATCAGGTTCAGCAGTGGACGGTTTGTGTCACGGCACGACCTGCCGGCGGGGCGCTGCACGCGGACGGCGGCGAGACGCTCCAGGTCTTCTGGCTGCCGGTCGAACGGGCGCTGCCGCAGTTCCCCCCGGCCTACCGGGCGATGGTGCGCGCGGCGCTGGAGTCCCCCCACGACGCGGTGTTGGAGCCGGTCTATACGCGCTCGCCGCTGGTCCCCTACTACCCGATTCTGCGCGAGCGCGTCGGGCATGCGCCGGTGATCCTGCCGGGCATCATGGCGGTGATCCGCGACGAAGCGGGGCGGGTGCTGGCCGCCCGCCGCCGCGACGATGACCTGTTCGACGTGCCGGGCGGTTACTGCGACCTGGGCGAGACAACGACCGCCGCCGCGATCCGCGAGGTGCGCGAGGAAACCGGCCTGATCGTCCAGCCGGAGCGTGTGATCGGGATCTACAGCCAGGACATGCTCTACACCTATCCCAACGGGGACGTGGTTCACGGCGTCGGGCTGGCGCTGGCGTGTCGTATCAGCGGGGGGCACCTGCGCGCCGACCACACCGAGATCAGCGAAGTTGCCTTTCTGACGCCCGGCGAATTGCTGGCGCAGGGGGCGCCGCCCGGCATGGCCGGGATGCAGCAGCTCTGGCAGGACCTGGCGCACCCGGAACGCTGGCCGGTGCTGCGCTAGAGCGGTGCGCCTGCTTCGTGGGCGCGCGCCCGGCCACCGCAGTACAATCCAGAGAATAGACAGCGCGCCGGCACGACCCCCGGCGTGCTTCTGACAGTTGCCGATATTGATGCATAAGCAAGGAGTCTAGCGATGGCCCGTGAAGTGATTGCGACGGCGAGCGCCCCCGGCGTGGTTGGCCCATATTCGCAGGCGATCAAGGCGAACGGCCTGGTATTCGTCTCCGGGCAGGTTGGGCTGGTCCCGGGGACGAAAGAGTTTGCCGGCGGGACGGTCGCCGAGCAGACCGCCCAGGTGATCAAGAACCTGCAGGCGATTCTGGAAGCCGCCGGCACCGACCTGGCGCACGTTGTCAAGACAACCGTCTACCTGGTCGACATAGCGACGTTTGCCGAGATGAACGGCGTCTACGAGACGTTCTTCCCGTCCGGCGCCCCGGCCCGCTCGACGTTTGCCGTGCGTGGCCTACCGCTGAACGCGCTGGTGGAGATCGACGCGATCGCAGTGCTGCCCGAATAGCCCCGCCGCAGGCCGTCCGGGGCGCGGAGTGAGTGAGGCTGCTGCCATGCAAATCGAGTTTCTCGGCACAGGCGGCGCGGTGACCACGCCGCGCCCCGGTTGTTCCTGCGCGGTGTGCGTGGAAGCGCGCGCCAAAGGGGTTCCCTACAGCCGTTACGGACCCAGCGTCTTTGTGCATGGGCCGAATCTTCTGATCGACACGCCTGAGGAAATCAAAGACCAGCTCAACCGCTCGCGCGTGACGCACATCGACGGGGCGGTGTATTCGCACTGGCACCCGGATCATGTCATGGGGCGGCGCGTGTGGGAGACGATCAACGGGGACTGGCTTCACTGGCCGCAGCATCACCGCGTCACCCCGATTTTCCTGCCCCAGCAGGTCGCGCAGGATTTCCGCGTGCGGCTGGGACTGTGGGAGCATTTCGAGTTCTTGCAGTGGTTCGGCGTAGTGCGGGTGATCGAGCTGGCCGACGGCCAGACGTTCTCGCTCAACGGCGTGCGGGTCACGCCCTTCCGCGTCGCGCAGGCGTATGTCTACGCGTTTCTGCTGGAAGAAGGCGACCGGCGGGTGCTGATCGCGCCCGACGAGCTGTTGGGCTGGTCGCCGCCGGACTTTGTGCGCGGCGTCGATCTGGCCGTGATCCCGATGGGCCTGCCGGAGTTCCACCCCCTCAGCGGCGAGCGCATCATCCCCGCCGACCATCCCGTGCTGCACAACGAGGCGACGTTTGCGCAGACGCTGGACATGGTGCGCGCCATGCAGCCGCGCCGCGCGATACTGACGCACATTGAGGAACCGGCCGGGTTGAACTACGACGACCTGCTGCGCCTGGAAGTCCGGCTGCAGGCGGACGGCCTTGCGATCCAGTTCGCCTACGATACGCTGGTCGTTGAGGTGTGAGCCGGAAGGGATGCGGGCATGGCCCACGAGACGATTCTGCTGGTCGATGACGAGCCGCATATCATTGAGCTGGCGCGGCTCTACCTGCAGCAGGAAGGCTTCCAGATCGCCAGCGCGGCGGATGGCGTCCAGGCGCTGGCAGAAGTGGAGCGCTGTTCGCCGGACCTGATCGTGCTCGACTTGATGCTGCCCCGGCTCGACGGCTGGGAAGTCTGCCGCCGCATCCGGGCCACGTCCGACCTGCCGATCCTGATGCTGACGGCACGTGACGACGACATTGACAAGATCGTCGGGCTGGAGCTGGGCGCGGACGACTATCTG
>DYEN01000492.1 GCA_020725705.1 Anaerolinea sp. | reverse complement strand
ATTCCGGGTGTGGTGAAGTCGAGCTGGTAATGGTCTGGGAGTCTCAAGATGCACAGTGATCCCATCGCCGATATGTTGACCCGTATTCGCAACGCCCTGATGGCCGGTCATACGTCAGTGGCCATCCCGGTGTCCAAGAACAAGGTCGACATCGCCAAGATCCTGAAAGAAGAAGGGTACATCGAGGGGTACACCGTCAACGACGAGTTCCCGCCGATGATCCAGATACAACTCAAGTATTGGGGCAAGCGCCGCGAGCGGCGGCCTGTCATCAGCAATCTGCAGCGTGTCAGCAAGCCTGGCCGCCGCGTTTACGTCGGAAAGAACGAGGTTCCGTGGGTCCTCAGCGGGATGGGCATCGCAATCCTGTCCACACCCAAGGGGATTATGACGGGTCAGCAAGCGCGGCGTCAGGGTGTGGGTGGCGAGGTGCTCTGCTACGTCTGGTGATCCAGCGAGCAGGGTGCCGACGAACGCTTCAGGGGCGCAGCGGGCGGCAGTGGAGTGACTGGTCGAGGATGTGGAGACCGCAGCCGGTTTTCTGCCTTCGCCCAGAGGCTTCACGATACGCCCAGGCCCAACCCAACACCCGGCGCCCAGCATAGGCAGCCAATGGAGGATAGGGACCGTGTCTCGAATTGGGAAAAAACCGATTCCGATCCCGGACAAAGTACAAGTCAACATCGACGGCACAGCCGTGACCGTCAAGGGGCCTAAAGGCGAACTTTACCATCAGTTCCCGCCCAGCATGAACATCGCCGAGCAAGACGGTGTGATCACGGTCACCCGCCCCTCGGATCACCGCCAGCACCGCGCGCTGCACGGTATGACGCGCGCGCTGATCGCCAACATGGTGACGGGTGTCAGCGACGGGTTCGAGCGCGTGCTTGAAATCGAGGGCGTGGGGTACCGCGCCGAGATGGACGGCTCGACCCTGGTCATGCACCTCGGCTACTCGCACCCGATCCGCGTTGAGCCGCCCGCGAACTGCGAGTTCGTGGTCGAAGAGCGCGGACGCATTGTGCGCATCCGGGGGATTGACAAGCAGGTGGTCGGCGAACTGGCCGCCAACATCCGCAAGATGCGCCCGCCGGAACCCTACAAGGGCAAGGGTGTGCGTTATCAGGGCGAGTTCATTCGCCGCAAGGCCGGGAAGACGGGTAAGGCATAGCCTGTAGTGTCGTGAGAGTGAATCGATGAGTGAAAAAAGCCGAATCGCACGGAAGCGTCGCCACGCGCGGGTGCGTGCACGGATCACCGGAACCGCCGAACGCCCGCGGCTGAACGTTTTCCGCAGCCTGGAGCACATCTACGCCCAGGTGATCGACGACACAGCCGGCCATACACTTGCCTCTGCCTCGACCATTGATCGAGACCTGCGGGAAAAGATCGAAGGCAAAACCAAGTCTGAGGCCGCGAAACTTGTGGGCGCGCTGGTCGCCGAGCGCGCGCGGAAAGTCGGGATCAAGAAGGTCGTTTTCGACCGCGGTGGTTACCGCTATCATGGGCGCGTCAAGGCGCTGGCCGAAGCCGCCCGCGAAGCCGGACTCGAATTTTAGGGCGCACCTGTCCTGGGCAGCGGCGGATATCAGCCCGCCCTGCCCCAGGACGGCAAGCTGGTAACTGGAGAAGACCATGGGAAGACGAGAACCAAGACTGCGCCGCGACGATGACCGCGAAGAACTCGACGAGCGCGTCATTGACATCACTCGCGTCGCCAAGGTTGTGAAGGGTGGCCGCCGTTTCGCTTTCCGCGCCGTTGTCGTCGTCGGCGATAACCGTGGACGAGTCGGGATCGGCGTCGGCAAAGCCCGCGGGGTGCCGGACTCCATCCGCAAGGCGTCTGAACGCGCCCGGCGCAATATGGCGCCCGTGTCGCTCATTGACACCACCATCCCGCACTCGATTACCGGCAAGCGGGGCGGCGCGGTTGTGCTGCTCAAGCCCGCTTCGCCCGGTACCGGCGTGATCGCCGGCGGCGGGGTGCGCGCGGTGCTCGAGGCAGCAGGCATCCGCGATATCCTGACGAAGAGCCAGGGCAGCGCCAACACGCTGAACGTGGCGCACGCGACTTTCGAGGCGCTCAAGAAGCTGCGCGATCCGGAAGAACTGGCACGGATGCGTGGCAAGGATGGAGCCGAAGTCGTGCCCTTCTGGAAGCGCGGGAGCAGGCGCAATGGCTAAGAAGCTGCAAGTCACACTGGTGAAAAGCCCGATTGGCTACGAAAAGACACAAAAAGCAACGGCACGGTCGCTGGGTCTTACCCGCCTGAACAAAACGGTGATCCACGACGACACGCCGCCCGTCCGTGGCATGATCAACAAGATCATCCACATGGTGGAAGTGAAGGAAATCGACGAATGAAACTGCATGAACTGCGTCCCGACGAGGGTGCGACCAAGAAACGCAAGCGTGTGGGCCGCGGGATCAGCGCCGGTCAGGGCAAGACGGCCGGGCGCGGTACGAAGGGTCAGGGCGCGCGCGCAGGCGGTGGCAAGGGTCCCTACTTCGAGGGCGGTCAGCTTCCGCTGGTGCGGCGTCTGCCCTTCAAGCGCGGTTTCACCAACATCTTCCGCGTCGAATATCAGGAAGTCAATCTTAACGATCTGGCGCGCGTCTTCGAGGCGGACGCCGAAGTCACCCCCGAGACGCTGGCGGCGCGTGGCCTGATTCGCAAAGCCACCGACCCAGTAGTCATCCTGGGCCGGGGCGAGCTTGGCATCCCGCTCAAGGTGAGCGCGCACCGCTTCTCGAAAAGCGCCGAAGAGAAGATCACGGCGGCAGGCGGCAGCGTCGTCACGCTGGAGCTGGATATCACCGGCGCGCGTGCCACGGTCAAGAAGCTGCGCAAAGAGCAGCTTGCGGCGCTGCGCGGCGAGAGCGCAGTCGACTGATTCAGCATCGCTGAGGCGGCCGGGGGTAAGCAACACGGGCAACCTGCCCGGCTATCCCCGGCTGCTGCCGGCTCCTGCCGCCAGCGACAGACTAGAGCAAAGAGGACAAGGTAATTATGATCGAGGCGCTGCGGAACGCATTTCGGCTGCCGGATCTCCGGCGAAAAATGCTCTACACCGCGATGATTCTGGTGATCTACCAGTTTGCCGCGCATGTCACCGTGCCTGGTGTCGATCGGGATGCGCTCGACCAGCTCTTCAGCGGCGATCAGGCCGGCTTTTTGAACGTGCTCAACCTGCTGTCGGGCGGGGCTGTTTCGAACTTCAGCGTGATCGCCAACGGGGTGTACCCTTACATCACCGCGTCGATCATCCTGCAGCTCCTCGTCCCGATCATCCCACGGCTCGAAGCCATCGCCAAAGAGCCGGGTGGGCGCGAGAAGATCAACCAGTACACCTACTATCTGGCTATTCCTATGGCAGCGCTCCAGGCCATCGGCCAGATCAATATCTTCGAAAGCCAGATTCAGGGGACAACGCTCATCCCCGGCTTCGGCTTCGGGGCGAACAGCGATCTGCTCACCACACTCGCCGTGATCATCACGATGACCGCCGGGACGATGTTCGCGATCTGGCTCGGCGAACTGATCACCGAGCAGGGCATCGGCAACGGCATCTCGATCATCATCTTCGCGGGCATCGTCGCGCGGGTCCCGGCCAACCTGGTCCAGCTTTTGCAGACCAACTTCATCTTCAACCTGGTGACGTTTGTGCTGCTGACCGTGCTGACGGTGGTTGTGATCGTGATCATTCAGGAAGGCACGCGCCGCATCCCGGTGCAGTATGGCAAGCGCGTCCGTGGCCGCAAAATGTACGGCGGCGGTGCGACCCATATCCCGCTGAAGGTCAACACCGCGGGCATGATCCCGCTGATCTTCGCGCAGTCGATCGTTACCTTCCCGGCGATCCTGGCTGGCTTCTTTGGCTCGGGCGATACCGTGCGCCGCGTTCAGGACATCTTCGGTAACCAGCAGGGCTTCTTCTACTGGTTCCTGTACTTCCTGCTGGTGGTCGGTTTCACCTACTTCTACACAGGCGTGATGATCCAGAACCAGAACCTGGCCGAGAATCTTCAGAAGAACGGCGGGTTCATTCCGGGCATTCGCCCTGGCCGGCGCACCCAGGAATATATCAACCGCATCGTCAACCGGATCACGCTGGTCGGCGCGATCTTCCTGGGCGCGGTGGCGGTTCTGCCGGGCCTGATGCAGGTCGTCCAGCGGGTCGTCCTGGGGCCGGCGGGAGCCAGTGGCCAGAACCCCGCGCTGGTTATCAGCAGCGCCGGGTTGATCATTGTGGTTGGCGTCGTGATCGACACGATGCGCCAGTTGGAAGCGCAGCTTGTGATGCGCAACTACGACGGGTTCATGCGCTAAGGCTTTTGACGTTCCGGGGCGCCTGCGCTGGGTAGGCGCCCTCTACTGCCCGCAGGCGACGGGCAGCACGGCGAGTACGAATGGCACCGATACCAAAAACGCCTGAAGAATTGATGATCATGCGCGAGGCCGGCCGCATCACGGCCCTGGCTTTGCAGGCCATGCGCGAGGCTGTGGCGCCGGGCGTGAGCACAAAAGAACTCGACGAGATCGCCGCAGAGGTGCTGCGCAAACACGGCGCGACCGCGGCCTTCCTGGGCTATCCGCCCGGCAGCCCGTATCCGTTTCCGGCCACCATCACAGCATCGATCAATCATGAGCTGGTTCACGGCATCCCAAGCGCGGAGCGCATCCTGCAGGAAGGCGACATCATCAGCCTGGACTGTGGCGCCATCTACAACGGTTATGTCGGCGATTCGGCTTTCACGATGGGCGTCGGGACGATCAGCCCTGAGGCTCAGCGGCTGCTAGAAGTCACCGAGCAGGCGCTCCGTATCGGGATCGACAAGGCACGCGCCGGCAACCGGACGAGCGACATCTCGCGCGCGGTGCAGGCCTATGTCGAGAGCCAGGGCTTCAGCGTGGTCCGCGAGTACACCGGGCATGGTGTCGGACGCAGCATGCACGAAGAGCCGCAGGTGCCCAACTGGTGGCCGGCAGGCCGCCCCCGGACCCGTGCCTGGAACAGCGTCCGGCTGGTGCCGGGCATCACCTTTGCGATCGAGCCGATGGTGAACGCCGGGCGCCCCGAAACGAAGGTGTTGGAAGATCACTGGACCGTGGTCACGCGGGATGGCTCGCTGTGCGCGCACTTCGAGCACACCGTCGCCATCACGCCCGATGGGCCGCCGATCATCCTGACGGCCCTCTAGCCCCGCGCTCGAACAGGGGACCGGGGCCTAGCTCTGCCAGGGTTGGTAAGTTAACCCTGGTCAAGCCCGCCTGTTTTCGCTAAAATAGCGGTTCTGTCCGGCGAACGAACCCGCCGAAGTACGAGGAGAAATCCGTAAATGGCACGTATCGAAGGTGTTGACCTTCCGCGCAGCAAACGCGTCGAAGTCGCGCTGACCTACATCTACGGTATTGGGCCAACCCGCAGCAAGCAGATCCTGGAAGCGACCGGCATCAACCCGGACACGCGCGTCCGCGATCTGACTGAGGCAGAAGTTCAGTCCTTGCGCGAGCAGGTCGGCAATTACCGGGTTGAGGGTGAGCTGCGCCGCGAGGTCCAGCTGAATATCAAGCGCCTGATTGAGATCGGCAGCTACCGTGGTCTCCGCCACCGCCGCAACCTGCCGGTGCGCGGGCAGCGGACCCGAACCAACGCGCGCACGCGCAAGGGTCCGAAGAAGACCGTGGCCGGACGCGGCCGCCGTCGTGGCGCCAAGAAGAAGTAATTCGCGCCGGGAGTGATGGCGCAAGGCCGGTTCTGCGCCCGAGCGTGGGACCGCGCCTTGTAGTGCCGGGCGCCGGGAACCGATCTCTTAGGCGGCCCTGCCCATCACCAGACACTGCAGGTTAACGCTCGAGGAGAAAGTCACCATCCATGGGACGTACGCGTCGGGGTCCGCAGCGCGGACCCAAGAAAGCCAAGAAGAACATCCCATACGGCCAGGCGCATATCCAGGCGACGTTCAACAACACGATCGTCTCGATGAGCGATCAGCAGGGGAACGTGATCGCGTGGGCCAGCGCAGGAACCGCCGGGTTCAAGGGCAGCCGCAAGAGCACGCCCTTCGCCGCGCGGATGGTCGCTCAGCAGGCGTCTGAGAACGCCAAAGAGCACGGGATGCAGGAAGTAGACGTCTTCGTGAAAGGCCCCGGCCCGGGGCGCGAAGCAGCCATCCGCGCCATCCAGGCCAGCGGTTTGAAAGTGCGCTCGATCACCGATGTGACGCCGGTCCCGCACAATGGTGTGCGCCCGCCGAAGAAGCGTCGCGTCTAGTTGTTGGTTGGTCTTGTTCAATTGCATAGACGAGTGGTGTAAACACACTTGTCACAGCTAGTGTGGAGGAAGCCAAGAATCAATGGCACGTTATACCGGTCCAGTTTGTAAGCTGTGCCGCCGCGAAGGGGAAAAGCTGTTCCTCAAAGGCGCGCGGTGTTTGTCTCCCAAGTGCGCGGTGGAACGCCGCACCTACCCCCCGGGCCAGCATGGGCGCGAGGCACAGTTCAAGCGCGGGCGTGGCTCTGACTATGCGCTCCAGCTTCGTGAGAAGCAGAAGGCCCGCCGGATCTACGGCGTGCTGGAGCGTCAGTTCCGCCGCTATTTCCGCGAAGCCCTGCGCCGCCCGGGCCTGACCGGCTCGAATTTGCTGTCGCTGCTTGAGTCGCGCCTGGACAACATCGTCTACCGCCTGGGGTGGGCCGATTCGCGCGCACACGCACGGCAGATGGTGACCCATGGTCACATCACAGTCAATGGCCGCCGCACGAATATTCCGTCGTACCAGGTTCGCCCTGGCGATGTGATCGGAATCCGCGAAGGCAGCCGCAAGCGCACGTATTTCAAGGAACTGCCCGCCTACATCGCCGATCGTCCCCCGGCGCCCGAGTGGCTCGAGCTGGATCTGGCAAGCATGACGGGTACGGTGCTGCGCGTGCCGGAGCGCCGCGATATCGACATGCCGCTCAATGAGCAGTTGATTGTGGAATACTACTCTCGGTAACGGTGGAACGACTAGCGAGCCAACCTGTAAGTGAAGAACGTGTGAGGAGGCGGCGTGGTCACGAATAACATGGTGTTGCCCAAGATCGAAGGGGACGCCACAACTCAAAAATATGGGCGCTTCATCATCAGCCCCCTCGAACAGGGCTTTGGGATCACGGTCGGGCATGCGCTGCGGCGGGTGCTGCTGTCCTCGCTGCCGGGCGCGGCTGTCACCTCGATCCGCGTCTCTGACGTGCATCACGAGTTCTCCGCGATCCCGCACGTCCGCGAGGATATGACGCAGCTCATTCTGCAGGTCAAACAACTGCGTCTGAAGCTGCACGACGCCGAATCCGCCCGGCTGCGCCTTGAGGTGCAGGGCGAAGGGACCGTCACTGCCGCCGACATCGTGTGCCCCGCCGAAGTCGAGATCATCAATCCGGACCTCTATCTGTTCACAGCGGACTCCGACGAGGCGCGGGTTGAGATCGAATTCATGGTGCAAAGTGGCGTCGGGTTCTCGCCTGCTGAAGATCGCGGGCGGCTGCCGATCGGTGAACTGCCCATCGACGCGATCTTCAGCCCGATCAAGCGCGTTAACTACGATGTCGAGCGGGCGCGCGTGGGCCAGCGCACCAACTATGACAAGCTGGTGCTCGAGATCTGGACCGATGGCACCATT
>DYEN01000491.1 GCA_020725705.1 Anaerolinea sp. | reverse complement strand
TCGAAGTGCTGCCGCCGCTGGACTGGGACAAAACCGGTACCGAGACATGGGGCGATGTTGTGAACCGGGTGCGGCAGATCGGCGTCAAGAAAGTGGTCGGCGGGCTGTTGTCACGCGATGCGGCTCGACGTGCCGAAAACTGGGACACCATCTTTCGTCCGGTTCGCCAGCCCGACTGGTGGCAGGGCGACTCCGAATACCACCCCCCAGCTTACACCGAGCCGGTCTCTGAGCTTGAACGCCGCCTGTCCGCCGGCGAGTTTGTGGTCACGGCGGAAGTCGCGCCGCCCATGAGCACGGCCACCGGCCAGCTTTGCCGCACCGTCGAGCTGGTCAAGCCGTACGTCGCTGCGGTCAACTTCACCGACAGCCCGTCGGCGACCTGCCGCATGGCCAGTTGGGCGTGCAGCACCATGGCGTTGCAGATGGGGGTGGAGCCTGTGATGCAGATCGCCGCGCGCGACCGGACGCGGACCGCCCTGCAAGCCGATATCATTGGCGCGAGCGCAATCGGGATTCGCAATGTTCTGTGCCTGTCGGGTGATCACGGCCGCATGGGGCCGCCGCCAATGGGCCGGCTGGACATCACGGACCTCGACTCGGTGCAGATGTTGTGGATGTTCCGCCGCATGCGCGATGAAGGCCGCTACCTCGATGGGCGCCCGATCAAGTTCCCGCCCAAGCTGTTCCTCGGCGCTGCTGCTTCGCCGTTCGCTTCGCGCCCCGAATTTCAGGCGCTCCGCGAGCACAAGAAAGTCAATGCCGGCGCGCAGTTTTTCCAGACGAACCTCGTTTTCGATCCGGACGGTTTTGAGGTGTGGCTGAACGAGCTTGCCAAGCGAGATATCCTGCACAAGGTCTATATCCTGGTCGGGATCACGCCGCTTAAGTCTCTCAAGATGGCGAATTATATGCACTATGAGGTGCCCGGCGTCACAGTCCCGGAGCCGCTGCGCAAGCGGCTTGAAGCGGCAGGCGACGGCGCACAGGAAGAAGGGGTTGCGATCGCCCTCGAATTGATCGAGGCGATTCGAGCTAAAGAGGGAGTGAATGGCTTTCACCTGATGGCAGTGGGGTGGGAGGACATCGTTCCCCGTATCGTGACCGAAGCCGGACTTGTCCCGCCGGCGCCTGCACCGCAGCCCGACACTCATGAACCCAGCGCCTCGCCCGTTTAGCGCCGGTTTTCCGGCCCACAGGTTCTCGCCGGCACAGACAAGCATACCTGTTTATGGAGGCCACCGGTGAAGATCGCAATCACAGGAAAGGGCGGTGTCGGCAAGACCACGCTGGCCGCGTTGCTGGCTCAATTCTACGCGGATACCGGGCGCACGGTGCTGGCCGTCGATGCCGATCCGGCACCGTGCCTCGCGGCGGCGCTCGGCTTCCCCCAGGGTGTACGGGCGCGCTTGCGACCCATCGCCGAAATGGCCGATCTGATCGAAGAGCGCACGGGGGCAAAGCCGGGGACGATCGGCGGGTTTTTCTCTCTCAACCCGCGCGTGGACGACCTGCCGGAACGCTTCAGCGCAGTCCATCGCGGCGTTCGGCTGCTGGAAATGGGCGCGATCGAAGAAGGCGGTGCCGGCTGCATTTGCCCGGAAAGCGCGCTGCTGAAGACGCTCTTCGCGCATCTTCTGTTCCGGCAGGACGACATTATCATCTTTGATATGTACGCCGGCGTGGAACATCTGGGGCGTGCAACGGTGGATTTCGTGGACGGCCTGCTCATCGTGGTGGAGCCAACACAGCGCAGCCTGGATACCGCAAACCGGATCACAAAGCTCGCGGCGGATATCGGGCTGACCCGGCTGTGGCTGGTGAGCAATAAAGTTCAGAGCGCAGCCGAGGGCGCCTTCATCGCCGCTGCTGCGCCGGAGT
>DYEN01000490.1 GCA_020725705.1 Anaerolinea sp. | reverse complement strand
TCCGGCGCCGGAGTCGGCGCCGTTTCCAGCGCGTCGATGGTCTGCTGGGCGCTGTGCCGCCCCGCGGTGAGCGTCGCGCTGAATTCCTGCTCGCGCTCGTCTTCCCGCGCCGACGTGATGATCAACAGGATGATGACCGCCGTCAGTGTGATGAAGACCAGCGTGATCGCGATCGCCAGCGCGGTTCGGTAGGGGCGCGTCACGAGCCGGTCGGAGTCCATCGCGTGCTATCCAGTTGTGGTGCGGGCCGCCAGTGTCGGTTGCGGAACGCTGCCGGGCTGCTGTTGGAGCGCGTGCCAGGCACGCAGCGCCTCGGCGACGCTCCACGCCTGGGCGATGCAACCGCGCGGTGTATGCGGCGGGTCGCCGTCGAAGATCTCGCCGATCGTGCCCAGCCCGTAGTCGGCCAGGTGATCGGCCAGCGGGCGCAGATAGCTGAGCGCGGTCTCCGGATCGTTGAAGACGCGCAGATGCGCATCCACGAAGCCGCCCAGCAGCCACGCCCAGGCCGTTCCCTGGTGATAGGCGCTGTCGCGCTGGAGCCGGTCGCCGGTGTAGTGCCCGTGATAATCGGTTTCATCCGGGGCCAGGGTGCGTAGCCCGCACGACACGGCCAGCTCGCGCGCGCAGATGGTGACCACATCGCGCGCCCGGTCGAGGTCGAGCAGCGGGAAGGGCAGCGCCACGGCGAAAAGCTGGTTGGGGCGCAGGGTGGGATCGTCGCCATCCGGCCCGTCGATGACATCGTAGAGATAGCCGCCGGTGTACCAGTAGCGCGCGTTGAAGCGCTCGCGCACCTCGTCCGCCATCCTGGTATAGCGCTCGACATCCTCGCCGTAGCCCAGCGCCCCGGCCAGCTCCGCCAGGACGCGCAGTGCTCCGTGCCACAGGGCGTTGATCTCGACCGGCTTGCCGATGCGCGGCGTGGCGACCCAGGTGTTGGCTTTGACGTCCATCCAGGTGAGTTGGGTGCCCGGCTCCCCGGCAAAGAGCAGGCCGTCCGCCGGATCGCGAACGATGTTGAAGCGTGTGCCACGGATGTGCCAGTCCACGATCTCGACCAGCACTCCGTACAGCTCGGGCAGGGCGGGGTGATCGGCCCCGGCGGCCCGGTACCAGGCGTAGATGGCCTGGAAATACCACGGCGTCGCGTCGACGGTGTTGTACTCCGGCGCTGCGCCCTCGTCCGGGAAGCGATTGGGCAGCATCCCCTGGTCGACGTAGCGGGCGTAGGTGCGCAGGATCGAGAGGGCATCGTCGGCCCGCCCGGTGACCAGCGTCAGGCCGGGCAGCGCGATCATCGTGTCGCGGCCCCAGTCGGAGAACCAGGGATAGCCCGCGATGATGCTCTTGCCGTCCTCGCCGCCGATATCGCGCGTGACGATGAACTGGTCGGCGGCCAGCACAAGCTGCTCGATCCAGTCCGGCGCGTCGACGGGCAGAGCGGCCTGTTCGAGCAGCGCCCGCTGGCGTGCCTGCTCGGCTTGTAGCGCTTGGTCCCACGGCAGCGGATCGCCGTCGTCTGCGGTCAGCGCCAGCGCCAGGGTCTCGCCTAGCTCCAGCCCGGTCGAGATGGTCGCGGCGGCGAACAGGTCTTCCTGGTCTTCCTCGCCGCGTGCTTTCTCGGCGGAAAGATGGAAGTTCCACCACCACTCGGTTTCGGCGTAGGCGGTGCCCCGGTTGACCAGGATGCGGTACGGCCGGGCGCCTGGGCTGCCGCGCTCGGGCCGGGCGGTGATCGTCAGGGTGTGCCCCTCTCCCCAGGGGCCGCCCGCGTCGTGCCGGACGTCGACGGCGAACCCGCCGCGCGTCAGGTGATGGTGATCTCGGAAGGTGCACAGCGGCTTGGTTACCAGACGAACGTCCGCGCAGCCGCGCTGGTAGGTGAACGTTACATAGGTTGTGTTGTGCCCGTGCGCCATCCAGATGCGCTGGACGATCTGCACGTCGCCCAGCGCCCAGGTGAAGACGGGGATTGACCCGTCCAGCTCGAAGTGTTCCAGGTGGCGATAGCCATCCGGCAGGACGACTCCGGCGGCCCATTCGTGGGTCACCAGCGGGTAACGCCTTCCGTTGATCTCGATCCAGGTATCCAGGCTGGCGACCATCACCGTGCGGCGCGTCGGGGGCTGGAGCGAGGCGGTGAGCAGGCTGTGATAACGGCGGGTGCGCGCGCCGGCCACCGTTCCCATCGCGTACCCCCCGATGCCGTTCGTGACCAGCCACTCGCGCCGCAGTGACGCTTCGAGGCTGCCGGTGATTTCGCGACCAAATCGGATCATGCTGCTTCTCCGCTCAAGCGGGTGTGTTTTCGCAAATACCCGCCCGATACGTCCTGGCATCAGCCGGTTGTATGGGGCGGGCGGCATGGACTGTGATGTGTGGAGTCGGCGCCGGGCGGGCGACGCGGCTCCCTGGGCTGCGCGGTGGGCGTGGCGCGGCTTACTCCCGGTACGTGGTGACGACCGAGTTGTCGCCGCTGAAGGGATTCGGCTCGTAGCGGTCCGCTTCCCAATCGTTGTGCCATTGGTTGCCGTTCACGAGATAGCGGAACTGGTACTCCCGGTCTGACTCCAGCTCCAGCGCGGCTTTGAAGGTCCCGTTCTTGAGCTTGGTCATCGGCGTGGCAGTCTCATCCCAGTTGTTGAAATCGCCGACCACATAGGCGCTGGACGCCTCACCTGCCACGGCGGGCGGCAGGACGAACTCGACCTTGCATGTGCCGCGCTTGAGAAACCGCTTCTTGAGCATCTTCGATTACATCTCCTTTTCCAGGCGAACCCGGCACTTTGTATTCTACCATGTCCTGGTGGCTCAACCAGGCTTCTTTTTCATCCTATTACAAGCCGGGGTTGCCTCTGTCACACAGGGGACAACGGTTATTCTACCCTTCATTTTAGAGCATAGTCCGTCCGGCAAGCGACGGCCACACCAATTTGTGGGATGGGTTTGGCCGGCGCGGGTTTGCCCTTTGCCGCGCTCCGAACTACACTCGCGTCCGGGAGGGTACGATGCCGTACGAGCCGTTCGAGGCGATTGGGCAGGATGCGCCGCGCCCGGATGCGGTGCTGTGGATCGGGCCGGCGGGATGCGGCAAGACGCACGCGGTCATCGACGAGATCGCGGCGCTGCGCGCGCTGCGGGCCTTCGGCGCGGTCTGGGTGCTGCTGGCAAGCGGAGTCCAGGTGACGTCGTTTCGCCAGCGATTGCTGGCGGGTAGCAGCGAGGGGGTGCTGTTCGGGGTCGAGTTCTTCAACTTCGAGGCGCTCTACCGCCGCTTGCTCGACCGGGCCGGGGACCCCCAGCGCGGCATCGGGCAGACTGCCGGCGTGCATGTGCTGCGCCGCGTGATCGAGCACCTGCGCGACGACGGCGCCCTGGAGCACTTCGGCCCCGTCGCCGGGACGCCCGGCTTCGTGGCGCTGGCCGAGCGTCTGATCACCGAGTTGAAACAGGGGCTGGTGCTGCCCGAGACGTTTGCCCGGGCGGCGGAAAGTCGCGGCCCCAAGGACCGCGACCTGGCGCGCATCTACCACGCCTACCAGACGTTTC
>DYEN01000489.1 GCA_020725705.1 Anaerolinea sp. | reverse complement strand
GATCGTCGAGATCGCCGAGCGAAAGACGCTCTTCAAGCGCCCCGCGCACCCGTACACGGTTGGCCTGATGCAGTCGGTTCCGGAGATGGGCGACCGGAGCAAGACCCGCCTGCACCCGATCCCCGGCATGATCCCGGACCCGTTCAATATCCCGCGCGGCTGTTCCTTTCACCCGCGCTGCCCGGTGAAAGACAAACCGGCGGCGTGTACCGATCCGGACGGGGTCCCGCTGGTGGAAGTCGAGCCGGGCCACTGGGTGCGCTGCACCCTGTATGGGGGTGGATAGCGATGCAGACAGCGACACACACCACCCAGCCGGCGCAGCCGGCGACGCGGCCAACCCTGGTCGCCATCAAAGACCTCAAGATGTATTTCCCCATCCGGCGCGGGATGCTGAAGCGCACCGTCGGCTATGTGCGGGCGGTAGACGGGGTCAGCTTCTCGATCTATCGCGGCGAGACGCTCGGCCTGGTAGGCGAGAGCGGGTGCGGGAAGACGACCCTGGGGCGCTGCGTGGTGCGCGCCTATCAGCCAACTGAGGGTGAGATCCTCTACTATCCCGGTGACGAATCGTCTGCCGATGGCGCCGTCCCGGTTGACTTCGCCCGGCTCAGCCAGCGCGAGCTACGCCGGTACCGGCACGAGATCCAGATGATTTTCCAGGACCCCTACTCGTCGCTCAACCCGCGCATGACGGTGCTGGACATCGTGGCCGAGCCGCTGATCATCCACACGCGCCTGCGTGGCAACGCGCTCAAGGCCGAGGTGGGCGATCTGCTGCGCCGGGTGGGCCTGCGCCCCGAGCATATGAACCGCTATCCGAATGCCTTCAGCGGTGGGCAGCGCCAGCGGATCGGGATCGCGCGGGCGCTCGCGCTGCGCCCCAAGCTGATCGTCTGCGACGAGCCGGTTTCCGCGCTGGACGTGTCCGTTCAAGCGCAGGTGGTCAATCTGCTCCAGGACTTGCAGTCGGAGCTGGGCCTGACGTACCTATTCATCGCGCACGACCTGTCGGTCGTCCAGCATATCAGCGATCGCGTGGCGGTGATGTACCTGGGCCGCGTGGTCGAGCTG
>DYEN01000488.1 GCA_020725705.1 Anaerolinea sp. | reverse complement strand
CCCGGCGCCGTCGATGCGCGCCGCCTCGTACAGCTCAGCCGGGATCGCCTGAAGCCCTGCCAGAAACAGCACCATATCGAACCCGATGCGCTGCCAGATTGCCACAACCGCGATCGGGATCAGCACCAGGCCCGGATCCACCAGCCAGCGAACCTCGCCCAACCCAAGCGGCGCGAGCAGGTTGCTCAGGCTTCCATAGCGCGGCTGGAAGATACTCGTCCAGACGACTGACGCTGCGACGGTCGAGGTTACGACCGGCAGGAAATACGCGGTTCGAAATAGGTTGCGCGCGCGCAGGGGCTGGTTGAGCATGACCGCTACCAGCAACGCCAGCACAACCTCGCCCGGCACGACCAGTGCCAGCAGCTTGAGCGTGTTGACAAAGGCCTGATGGAAGTTCGGATCGTCAACCAAGCGGCGGAAGTTGGTGAAGCCGATAAATTCGGGGGGCGTGATCGCGTTCCAGCGCTGGAACGAGGTCGAAAACGCCATGAGCACAGGGATGCCGAAGAAGAACATCAGCCCCAAAACGTTCGGAGCAACCAACGCCATCCCCCACAGCGCGTGACGCCGGCTGAGGGGAGTGGGGCCGAGCCATTGGAGAAGTGCGGATCTCATGCGCCTGACTCGTGTCGTCGAGGGCAATCGCTGCGTCACGCCCGCCGGACACGGTCGGGGAGCAGCGCCGCTGCTCCCCGAGCACACGTCTTGGCGGCGGGCGCGCGGAACGAGGTTAGTCGACCAGATACTCCTCAACCACGGCGCACGCCTGCGCGACAGCATCCTCAACCGGGATATCCAGGTCGAAGATATTAACCACGATCTCGCTGTTGATCGCGTCCCAGATCTCGCCGAAGACGGTCACACCCTGCGAGTCTTGGGTCGCATCCACGAACGCCTGGATGTTCTTGCCCGTATCGCCGAACGAGTCAACCCACAACTGCTGCAATGCGGGCGACGGATTGGCGGGGGCCACATTGCCGCCTTCCGCAAAGAACCGCTGCCCCACGTCGCTCGCCAGGAACAGGATCAGATTCGCGGCCAGATCCGGGTTCTCCGTGCGGGCCGAAGCGACATAGCCCACGGCATGCACGATCGAGCGGCTGCGGCCGGTCTCCGGATGCTTCGGGAGTTGGACGACATCCCAGTCGAAGGTAACCTCATCAACAGCCTGGCTGAGCTTCCACGAGCCGCCGGTGATCATGGCGACCTTCCCCGACGCCCAGAAATTGAACGCGTCGTCTGCCGAAGTGCCGCCCATGATCGAGACGCTGGGCATCACGCCTTCGTCGTACAACCCCTTGAGGAAGTTCAGGGCTTCCAGACTGCCCGGCTCGGTGAGGGTGCACATTGTGCGGTCGGCGTCCACCACCGGAGTTACCCCCGTGGCTGCGATCCAGTTGGGATAGCCCGCCTGATACTCCGCATAGACCGCCGCGCCGTAGACATCGTTCTCCGGATCGGTCAGCGCACGCGCTGCAGCCGCGAAATCGTCCCGGGTCCAGTCTGCGGTTGGATATTCCAGCCCGGCGGCATCGAACATCTCTTTGTTGTAGAAGATGGCGATGGTGTCCCAGTTGACCGGCGCAGCATAGAGATCGCCCGCCTCGCCCCAGCGATAGGGATCGACCAGCCCGGTGCCCCAAAGCGTGGTATCCACGCCATACTGATCGAAATACGGCTGCAAGTCCAAAAGAACGCCGTTCTCCGCGTAGAAACGGAAGCGGTCCTGCGACATATTGAACACGTCCGGCAGTTCCCCGCCGGCGGCATTGGTCGTGAGCAGATCCCAGTACTGGCCCCACGGCTGAACCTGGAGATCAACTTCCGCGCCGGGGCAGTACTCGGCCTTCCACAGTTCAATCGAGTTGCCGATGATGGTGGCCCAGTTTTCATCCCAGACCCACATCGTGAGGGTGCCCGGCTCGGCGCACGGCTGCGGGCTGATCACCAGCTCGTCCCCTTCCTGGGCCTGCGCGGAGAACACAAGCGCGAACATCGACACAAGAAGAATCAGCGCTGTCAGTATTGCAGAACGGCTTTTCATAGTAGTCTCCTAAAGTATCCGAACCCCAGAACGGCGAACAGGTACAGCCAAGACACGCTCAACGCCCTGGAGCAAATGGCTGCCTCGTCCCTATTATAACGACGATCGTGGGTTTGGCCGGAGGAAATCGTGAAACCGGTCACCGAGCGGGTTGCTCTGTGCGCCGCGACGGGAAATTATCCTTGACGGCGCCAGAGGGCTATGTTATCATGGCGACCGTTAGCAGGGGGCGTAGTGTAGCGGTTAACATGCCGGCCTGTCAAGCCGGAGATCGCGGGTTCGAATCCCGTCGCTCCCGCACCGACCGCGCGTCATTTCAGAATGGCGCGCGGTAATTTTTTCCCCTAAAACATCCGCAATTTCGACCGGCATTGACCCCTCATCATCCAGAATGACATTGAAGTCGCCATGCAATGCAATCGCTACCACGTGGTTGTCGTAGACAATCACCTGTTCAACAATCTTCGCCAGCAGCTGCTGGCGTGCTTCATCCGGTTCGTCCGTTTCAGCGCACTGCTCCCAGTAGGAGCGGAAGTTGCGGATCAGGTCGGCAGCCTCATGCAGCTCGTCGTAGTCGATGGAGCGCAGGGACTCAATCTCACGCTCAAGCTGGGCACGCTTCTTGAAGTACTCGTCCCAATCAATGAACCCATAATTCCACCGGAAATCGATGCGCTCGATGATCTCCCGGATTTCCGCCATGCGCTGGAGTGACGCTTCATTCTCCACCCGGCTGCGCACGGCGCTCTCTACCCGTTCGCAAAAATCCTCCGGAATGACCAACCCGCTCAGCACTGCGACCACCTGTTCGTTGAGGTCATCTTCGCGGATGCTCAACTGGCCGCAGTCCTCGTAGCCCCGTTCTTTGCACAGACAGCGATAGTAACCCGTCCCGCGCCGCCGGTCCCAGGCGGGACGCATTTTGCCGTAGTT
>DYEN01000487.1 GCA_020725705.1 Anaerolinea sp. | reverse complement strand
TCCTCGCGCTGGATATATTTGCTGGCGGTGAAGCTCAGCGCGCCCATCGTGCGCCCGTGGAAGCCGCGCAGGAAGGCGATGAAGCGCCCGCGCTCGGTATAGTAGCGCGCAAGCTTGGCTGCCGCCTCGATCGCTTCGGCGCCGCTATTGCAGAAGAAGACCATCGCCTCGTCGTCGCCGAAGGGCGCCACCGACGCCAGTCGCTCGGCCATCTCGATCTGGGGTGCATAGTAGAAGTCCGTGCCGGACATGTGGATGAACTTCTCGGCCTGGTCTTTGATCGCCTGGACGACGGCCGGGTGTGTGTGCCCTGTCGCCGTCACCGCGATGCCCGTGGTGAAGTCCAGGAACTGGTTGCCGTCGACGTCCCAGACCAGGGCACCCTGGCCCCGCTCCATCACCAGCGGGTAACCTCGTGTGTAGGACGGCGAAATGACCGCGGCGTCGCGCGCGATCAGGGCCTGGGCGCGAGGGCCGGGCAGAACCCGTTGGACGGTACTCATAGTGTTGAATCTCCTGGATGGATAGTGTCAAACTGCCTTTAATGCTCACCCGCAAGGCGAACGGCCTATCTGATAACACTTGTTGAGCATAACACGCTCTTGTGAAAAACGGCACAGAGTAATTATCCCGCCGGGAAACCGGGAAAGCAAGCGCTGTGCCCGCGTGCCGGGATGGCTCAGGCAGGGCCGTTAGTGCTGCTGCTCGAAGCGGTAGCCGACGCCCAGTTCGTTGATGATATAGGTCGGTGCCTTGGGATTGGGCTCGAGCTTGCGCCGCAGGTGCCAGATATACACGCGCAGGTAATCAATGTCATCAATGTATTCAAACCCCCACGTCTGTTCCAGCAGCTCGCGGTAGGGCACGATGCGCGGCGACGCCTCGACCAGATGCGCCAGCAGGTTGAACTCGGTGGGGGTCAGGCGAACCGGCTCGCCGCGCACGGTGACGCGGTGCTCGTCGAAGTTGACGGTCAGGTAGTCATCGCTGTAAACGATGCTCCGCCGCGTCACGGTCGGCTCGCTGGCGGCCCGGCGCAGGTTGGCGCGCACGCGCGCCAGCAGGACGCTCATCTCAAACGGCTTGACGAGATAATCGTCCGCGCCCAGGTCCAGCCCTTTGACGATTTCTTCCGGCTCGCTTTGCGCGGTGAGCATGATGATCGGGACGTTGCTGACCTCGCGCACGCGCTGGCAGACGGTCCAGCCGTCCATTGCCGGCATGATGATGTCCAGGATAAGCAGATCGGGGTGGCCCTGGTACATCTGGCGCAAGCCCTCTTGCCCGTCGGCAGCGGTCAGAACTTGATAACCTTCCTGTTTGAGCGTGCTGGCGACAAGCTGGCGCAGAGCCAGGTCGTCGTCAATGACAAGTATTGTCGCGTGTGCAGTCATTCGATCGTTCCGTTACCGTGTTCGCCACCTGCTAACCCGGCCAGCCCGTGTACCTAAAGATAGCTGCCCCCGCGTGTTGTGACAAGTGCGGCAGCGCCGATCAGCGCCACATCGTCGCCCAGCGCCGCCGGGATAATGGGCACGCCGTCGCAATAGGCGGAGTCAAGCACGTGCTCGCGCACCGCGGCGCGCATTGGCTCGAAGAGCAGCTCGCCGGTTTTGGTGACCCCGCCGCCGACGACGATTACCTCGGGGTTGAAGAGATGCATCAGCGTGACCAGCCCCAGCCCGACCAACCGCCCTGCCTCGGCGATCTGCTCGACCGCGAACGGATCGCCTTCGGCGGCGGCCTGACCGATGACCTTCGCGGTGATCTGCTGCAGATCATCCACGCGCTCCGTGATGATCGAGCGCGCGCCGGCCTTCAGGCGGGCGATGGCCTTGCGCGCGATGGCGGGGCCGGCGGCCTCTTTCTCCAGCGTCGAGATGCGGTCGCCCACCAGCAGGATCATGTGCCCGGCTTCTGCGCCCAGGCCCTGC
>DYEN01000486.1 GCA_020725705.1 Anaerolinea sp. | reverse complement strand
GGCGCCCGCGACGTAGATCGTCAGCGCCGCCACCGCAAAGGGGATCGCCTGCCAGTGAGGAAGCTCGTGCGACCAGATCCACCGGCCATCGGCGGGGATCCAGGGCGCATCACCACGCAGCCAGGGCACAAGGTCAAATGCGATCACCAGCGCCACAACTAGCGTGAAGGCCCAGATCAGCCGAACTGCGCCCGGACGCGTGAGCGCGTTGGCCTGCCGGGCGCGTGACTGCCGGAGATGGTGGGACGGGTACACCACTGTTACCGTGCGGAATGTGCTTTGACTTTCGCCTGAACTGCCGTCATAATTCGCATAGCGGATGACGATCGCGGTTATTGACTATTGCGGTTGAAGCAGCGGCCCAGACTACCTCAGAGACAGTGCTATACGGCCCGCCGGCTGCCTCGCCTGGACGGAAGCGCCGGGAGACATATTGTACCGTGTATTGCCTGCACCCGGTATTCTTTCGGTCGCCCGGTCGCGTATCAGCGTTTTTGAAAAGGATGCGCCAAGATGGAATCCCCGCGCCGGCCTTTACGGCAGGAATGGCTGACCTGGAATGATGTGGACCAGCTTGTAGACGTCTTGCTGCCGCAGCTCCGCTCCGCCGGGACGTTCGACGCGATGATCATGATCACGCGTGGGGGGATTGTGCCGGGGGGGTTGCTCAGCGAGGCGCTCGATATCACCAATGTGCTGACGGCGGCGGTGGACTTCCCGCGCGAGCTGGATCGCGATGACAAGGCGCGTCTGCTCGTCTGGCCGTCGTTCCTGCAATTTCCCGACGACTCTCTGGTCGCGGGGCGGCGGATTGTGATCGTCGACGACGTGTGGGGCAGTGGCCGCACCAGCACGGCGGTCAAGAACCGGTGCGAGGCGGCGGGGGGGACGGCGTTCACCTGCGTGTTTCACTTCAACCCTTACCGCTCGCTGTTCAGCCGGGCCGAGCCGGATTTCTACGGGGCGATCACCGACGCCTATATTGTCTACCCGTGGGAAATCGACCGCGGCCTGCACGGGATCCCCTCGAATGTGCCGCCGGGCGTCAAGCCGGAAAATTGAGCGCAGGAATGGGCTAAAGGTGTGATCGAGCGGCGGCTGCGAGCGGCGGGATGAGCCAACAGCCAAACGCTCCAGCGCAGGCGGAGCTGTGGGGCAGAGGTGTCGGGTCGAATCGAAAAGCGGGCGGCGTCCTACTCTTCGTCGTCGTCTTCGTCGGCGCGACGGCCCTTTTTATAGCGATAGGTGATGCGCCCGCGCGTCAGGTCGTACGGTGTCAGCTCGACCCGGACGCGATCGCCGAGCAGGATGCGGATGTAGTATTTGCGCATCTTGCCGGAGAGGTAGGCCAGCACCTTGTGCCCGTTGTCCAGCTCGACGGTGAACTGGGTATTGGGCAGGGCCTCGACTACCGTGCCTTCCAACTCGATTTTGTCGTCCGATTGCTTCGCCATAATACCGTTATCCGGTTGTCTGTCGGATCGAGCTGAGCGCGAACCGATCAGCGCCGGGCGCACGCCCGGCGCTGCGTCGTGCGACTCAGGGTGAGCCTGGCTTTAGAAGCCACGCGACTTGCGCTGCTTGCGCCGAGCACGGCGGATCGCCTTCTTCTTCTGAATGCGGCGCAGCTCGCTCTTGGAGACATGCCACCGCTTGCGACGGACCGTGCTGAGGATCCCGTCCTTGGCGACCTGCTTGCGAAAACGCTTGAGCAGTTGCTCTTGCGATTCGCCGGATTGCAGTTCGACATGCGCCATGCAGTTTCACCACCCTTCTGTATTGGTATCGTCTTGCGATCAGGGCCGGGTTCGAAAAAGCGGGCAGGTCGATTAGGAACCTGCCCGCCGGAAATTACGTGCTCAGGACTAGTGCGCTGTGACTGGCTCGTCTTCGACCCCCGGTTCAACCGAGTTTAATTCTACCGTGTCGCCGTCAACTTCGCCAGCCTCAATTTCCGGCTCGAGCGCGGCTTCGGTTTCGGTCTCGATTTCGGCGCCGGTCTCGGCGCTGTCCAGCAAGTCGCCGTTGTCCACATCGCGGATGGTCAGGCCGAGGCGCTGGCGGTGCGACTCGATGCTGATCACGCGGGCCTGGATGACCTGCCCCTCGTGCAGCAGCAGCGTCGGGTCCGCCGGGGGCGGGTCGGAGATCTGGCTGGCGTGCAGCAGCGCCTCGATGCCCGGCTCGAGGCTCACGAAGGCGCCGAACTGCGTCACGCGGCTGATCGTACCCTCGACTACCTGCCCGACGTGATAGAGTTCGTCGACCTGGGTCCAGGGGTTGGGCTGCAGGCGCTTGAGCGACAGGCCGATGCGGCGGCCTTCGTGGTCCAGCCGCAGGACGTACACCTCGACCTCGT
>DYEN01000485.1 GCA_020725705.1 Anaerolinea sp. | reverse complement strand
CGCTAGCTCCAGGATATGCTCGTGCTCGAAGGTGCGCGCCATGATGATGTGGACATAGCTGCCCAGCACGCGCGCCACATCTGCGATGCTCTCGCGCTTGCCGAGTCCGATCTCCTGTGGGCTGAGGTAGAGCGCGTGCCCGCCGACATGCTGCATCGCCATCTCGAAGCTGACGCGCGTACGCAGCGATGGCTTTTGGAAGATCATGCCCAGCGCCTTACCCTTGAGCAGCGGCTTGTTGGCGCCTTTCGTCTTGTATTGCTCTTTGAGCACCCGGGCGATGTTGAGCATGTCCCAAAGATCGGTGGAAGACCAGTCAGCGATATCCAGGAAATGTTTCACCGTGTTACCTCGCGGGTTCGGAAGGAAGGCTCTCGAACAGGGATTTCGGGGAGTAGTATAGCACAATTTGCGGTGCGGTACTCGCGGCCGGGTGGCGGGTGCCGGAGAGAAAATCCGGCGGCATGCCACTGACACGCCGCCGGAGAGATGACGCGCTCAGCCGGGCGGGGGACTAGCCACCGCGCGCGGCAAGCTGCGCCGCTTGATCGATGGTGCGATAGTTGTAGTGCGGGCCGCCAAACAGACCGTCCGTCTCGAACGGGCCGGTGTACCACGGCTTTTGCAGCGCATAGTCCAGACGCATGAAGAGCGTGATGATCGGGTGATCGCCTTCCGGACCGAAGAACATCTCTTCGATGCGGTAGTACAGCTCGATGCGGGTGTCCGGGTCATTCTCGCGCGCGGCCTGCGTGATCAGGTCGTCGACCTCGGTGCAGGGGCGCTTGAAGGTGTTCTCGGACTCGCAGTGGAGCACATCGCCCACCCAGTTGTTGGCGTCAGGATAGTCCGGCCCCCAGCCGAGCGTCCAGACATTCGGACGATCTTCGGGCGCGTTGCGCGGGTCGACCGTCTCCAGCAGAACCGAGAACTCCTGCTGCTCAACGGTCAGGATGTTCGGGTCGCAGCCCAGCTCGCGCTCCGCCGAGGCAGCCAGGAACTCCGCCCAGTCGCCCGCGCCGGTGTAGGCAACGAGTTCAATCGGCGGCAGCCCTTCGCAGTTCGGGTAGCCGGCGGCTTCGATCTCCGCGCGCGCGTATTCCGGATCGTAACCCACACCGACCTCGTTGATCGGCGGCGCGCCGAACATACCGGGCGGGGTGAGGTGGATCATCGGGACGCCGCGGTTCTGGCGGATCTCCTGCACGAACGCGTTGCGGTCGACCGAAGCCGAAAAAGCGCGGCGGGCGTGCACGTTGTCGAACGGCGCCTTGTCATGCGCGAAACCGAAGTAGAACACGGCCAGGTCCGACGTCTGGCTGAGCTGATCGGCGTAGGCCGGGTCATTCAGCACCGACTGAAGTTCCGCCGGGGGAACGCCGGACGCATCGATCTGGTTGTCCTGGTACAGGGCGAAGACCGTACCCTGGTCTTCCACCAAGGTCTGGATCACGCGCTCGACATTCCCGGGGCCGCGCAGGTCTTCCGGCAGATGGGGGTTGCGCAGGAAGACACGACGCACGCCGCGAACCCACTCGTCGATCACGAACGGGCCGTTGGTCACGATGTTACCGGGTTCGGTCCAGTCATCGCCGAATTCCTCGATGACATCGCGGGGCACCGGGCGGTACATCCACATCGGGGTCTGGCTGAAGAAGTAGCCCGCCGAGAACTGAAGGTGCACTTCGAGGGTGCTGTCGTCCAGCGCGAAGACCTGCACCAGGTCGTAATCGGCGTCGGTCACTTCATCAACAGGCTTGGTCGAAACGTCGTTGCAGCCCAGGATGATCTTGTCGGCGACGCTGGTGTAGTACGCTCCCAGGCGCGGGTCGCAGGCACGCTTCATGCCGTAGGCGATATCCCCGGCGGTGACCATGCCCAAGACCTCGCCCTCGTCGGTGACCGGATCCCAGCGCACCCAGGGCACGTCAGTACGGATCGTGAAGGTCCAGACTGTGCCGGTCTCATCGAACTCCCACTCGGTCGCCAGCTCGGGCAGGATGTTGCCGGGGTTGAGCGGGTCAGCATCCGTCAGGCCCAGGAACAACTGCTCGATGGCGGCGATCGAAATCTGGTCGGACGCGCGCTGCGGGTCCAGCGTGCTGATTTCTGATCCGCTGGTGACATACAGCGTGATCGGTTCGGTCTGGCGCATCACACTGACCAGCGTCACATCGGCGCTGGTGGCGAGCGCGAAGCCGGTGGGCAGCAGCGCCGCAACCATGGTCAGAATGATGGCGAGCGGCAGCACTCGATACGTTCGGTTGCCCATACCTTGTTCCTCCATTGTGTCCGTCGAAAGAACTTAAACCTCTTGCCAGATTTCTTTCATCTTGGCCGACCACTTGCCTCGGTAGCCTGGTTCTGCCCCTTCGATAGACACCCCTCCTTACCGTCCGGCCAACCCGTTACCGTGGTGAACACCTGCTATGAGGTGGGAGATCGAAACACTCTATGTGCAGCGGCCATAACGGGCCGGGTTCAGACAAAGCGGGCCTGCCTCTGCCGGGGGACAACCGGCGCGGCAAGGCCCGCGTAAGTTCCTGGTGATGCGCACAGGCGCGCCTGAGCGTCTCGTCGGGTTCGGCGCAGGGCAACGTGGACGGCGCGGGAACAGGTCCGGGCCGGGATTGTTGCTGTAGGTGTCATGGCGCGCGGCAAGCATATTCAGTGTATAAACCACGCGTGGAGAATTTGCAAGTTTTCGGCGAGCGAAAACGTACAAATGCCCACACACTGCCGGATATATTGATTACTTGTCACGCACGCGAGTGGTTCGATGGCAGTTAAGTGAACAATCAAATGTGGAGAGGCGCCGCGTCAGGCGCTGACCGGCACCCAGTTGTACTCCATATGATTCGCCGTCTCCCGCGCGACGGCCGGCCCCAGCAGGCGCTGCACGATATACAGCGCGGTGTCGATCCCGGCAGTGATGCCGGCGGTGGTGATGATCTGCCCGTTGTCGACGAAACGCTGGCCGGATACCACGCGGCAGTTGGGCGCCACGGCCAGCAGCTCGTCGAGCGCGGCGTGATGGGTCGTGGCGGTCAGGCCGTCCAGCAGCCCGGCGGCGCCCAACAGCAGCGCGCCCGTACACACCGAGAGCACGATCTCCGCTCGCCGGGCCTGGTTGCTGATGAATTCCAGCAGGGCCGGGTTCTTGCTTTCGTGGCGCGCGCCCAATCCCCCCGGCACAACCAGGATGTCGGCCTGGATGGCGTTCTTGAAGGTGTAGTAGGGTGTGACGCGTAGACCGCTGCGGGTGGTGATGGGGGGCGTGTTCCGCTCGGCAACGGTCGTCACCGTGAAGGGGACGGGGCCGGTTGCCCGCTGCCCGGTGATGGCGAAGACTTCCAGCGGGCCGCAGAAATCGAGCGTGTCCACGTCGTCAAACAACGTGACCAGTACGTTTCTCGCCATAGCCAAAACTTTCTACTTCGGTCAGCCGTCTTTTAAAAACACACTAACTAACCTGACGTGGTTCCTTTCGTCCCGAATCCTCGAGGACTGCTTTCGGCTTATTGTATCCGATAGCCGGGTTTTTGAAAACCTTTTCACACCGCGCGTCTGGGCCGCTCGAGAGAGCCGCCGGCCGCGAATCGCCGTTGTGATCCCTCAGGCTCAGCGCCCGTAGGGTGTCATCTCGGCCCAGTTGGACCCCACGCGCGCGTCCGCCACCAGCGGCGCGTCGAGCGTGAAAGCGGATTCCATGATCTCAACCGTCAGCGGGGCAACCGTGTCGATCTCATCGTCGGGCACTTCGAGCACCAGTTCGTCGTGCACCTGCAGGATCAGTTTGGCCTGATAGCCGCCATCCTTCAGCGCGTGCGCCAGGTTGATCATGGCGATCTTGATGATGTCCGCCGCCGTGCCCTGGATCGGCATGTTGATCGCTTCGCGCTCGGCGCGCTGCCGGGCCTGGAAGCTGGCCTGCACGGGACCCTTCTCGTGCAGGATCGGGAAATAGCGACGGCGGCCAAGCAGCGTTTCGACGTAGCCCTGCTCGCGCGCGCGCTGCAGCGAGGCGTCGAGATAGCGGCGCACGCCGGGAAACTGCTGGAAGTACCCGGCGATGAACGCCTCGGCCTCGGCCAGGGTCAGGTTGCTCTCGCGCGCCAGCCGGTACGCGCCCATGCCGTACATCAGCCCAAAGTTGACCGACTTGGCGAAGCTGCGCTGCTCATACGTCACTTCTTCCAGCGGGACGTGGTAGACGGCGGCGGCTGTGGCCCGGTGGATGTCCAGCCCCTCGCGGAAGGCTGCCAGCAGCGCCGGGTCCTGGCTGAAGTGCGCCAGGATGCGCAGCTCGACCTGGCTGTAGTCCACCGAGAGCAGGCGGTGTCCTGCCGGGGCGATGAAGGCGCGGCGCACCCGGCGACCCTCTTCGGTACGGATCGGGATGTTCTGCAGGTTCGGGTTGCTGGATGACAGGCGCCCGGTCGAGGCGCCGGTCTGGTTAAAGCTGGTGTGCACACGCCCGGTGTGCGGGTTGACCAGCGTGGGCAGCGCGTCCACATAGGTGCTTTGCAGCTTCTGAAGCTCGCGCCAGAGCAGGATCTTCTCGACAATCGGGTGCTCGCCGCGCAGGCTTTCGAGCACGTCAGCGGCGGTGCTGAAGCCGTGCGAGGTCTTGCGCAGCCCTTCGGTCGTCAGCTTGAGGTGATCGAACAAGACTTCGTTGAGCTGCTTCGGGCTGCCGGGGTTGAAATGTCCGTAGCCGCCGCTGAGCGCGTCGATCTCCTGCTCCAACACGCGCAGCCGCTGGCTGAGTTCGGCACTCATCTCGCGCAGGAAGGGCACATCCAGCAACACGCCCGCCATGTCCATGTCCGCGATGATCGGGACGAGCGGCATCTCGATCTCGCTAAACAGCTTCCAGGCTTGCTTCTCTTCCAGCTCGGGCCGCAGCACGCCCACCAACCGATAAGTCAGGGCGGCGTCGGCAGCGGCATAGGGCGCGGCCAGCTCGACCGGCACGCGGTCCATCGTGATCTGGTTCCGGCCCGAGCCGATCAGATCGGCGATTTCGGTCATTTGCACGCCCAGCCGCACCCAGGCCAGGTTCTTCAAGCCCAGGTTGCGGCTGCCCGGATCGCACACCCACTCGCCCACCATGGTATCGAACGTGATCGGGCTGACGTCGATCCCGTAGCGACGCAGCACAACCAGATCGTACGGCGCGTTGTGCCCGTACTTGGGGATCGCGGGATCGGTCAGGGCGGGGCGCAGCGCCTCGATCACCCGGTTGAGCGGAAGCTGGCGGGGCGTGTGGCCTTCGACCAGATCGGGCTGGGTCTGCGCGACAGGGCGGGGTGGCGCGTTGGACGCGATGTGCCCAACCGGGATGTAGTACCCGTGATCCCCGCTGACGGCCAGCGAGACGCCCACCAGATCGGCGAGCATCTGGTCGGTCGACGTCGTTTCCACGTCGAAGGCAATTGCCTCGGCGGACGCCAGCCGCTCGACCAGCGCGGCGAGCGTGGCTTCGTCGTCCACCACCGTGAACGGGACCACGCTCTCCACCGGTGGCAGCGGGACCTCGACCTCTTCTGCCGTGTCGAACATGGTCAATTGCTGGCCGGAAACGCCGGCCAGGTCGGCGCCGGGGCGGCCCGGCAACCGCCGGATCAACTGGCGAAACTCAAGCGCCCGGAAGATTGGCTCGACGTCCTCGTAACGGTAATCGCGCGCGACACAGCGCGATAGTTCCAGCCGGACGGGCACGTCGCGCCGGATGGTGGCCAGGGCGACCGACAGGAACGCGCTGTCACGCCCTTCCTCGAGCTTCGTGCGCAGCGCCCCCTTGATCTCGTCGAGGTGCTCGTAGACTCCGGCCACGCTGCCGTATTCCATGATCAGCTTCTTGGCGGTTTTCTCGCCTATGCCCTTGATGCCGGGGATATTGTCCGAGGCGTCGCCCATCAACCCTTTCAACTCCGGAAGCTGGTGCGGCTCGATCCCGTATTCCTCGCGGAAGCGCGCCAGATCGTACACGCGCGCGTCGCCGAGCGTTTTGCCGGGAAGCTGTACCCGCGTGTGTTCGGTCAGCAGTTGGAGCAGATCGCGGTCGCCGGTGATGATCAGCACGTCGGCGCCTTCGGCTTCGGCCTGGGGCGCGACCGAGCCGATCACGTCGTCGGCTTCGATGCCTTCCATCTCCAGGATCGGGATGTTGAACGCCTGCACCAGCTCGCGGATGCGGTCGATCTGGACGCGCAATTCGTTGGGCATCTTGTCGCGCGTGCCCTTGTATTCGCCGTAAAGCTGCTCGCGCCCGGTGAGGCCCTGGTCGAAGCTGATGGCAAGGTATTCCGGGTCTTTGTCGAGGATGTCCAGCAGGGTGCGGGCGAAGCCAAAGGTGGCGTTGGTCGGCTCGCCGCTGCGGGTGCTGAAGCTCTCAATCGGCAGGGCGAAGAACTGGCGGTACGCCAGCGCGTGGCCGTCGATCAGAACCAGGGTGGGGCGTGCCATCGGCGTCATTCCTATCGCTGGGATTCGGAACAGATGTGCGTATTATACCACTCCGCGCCCGATGGCGATATGGATTCGCCGGGCGCGATCGGCGTCTGCAGCCAGAACGCGGCGCCGGCGATGGCAGGCCCGAGTGCAACCCCGCAAGCGTTGGCCGGCAGGGTCAAAACCCTGTACTGCGTTATGTAATCGTCATATGTTTCTTATGTTAATCCAACGTTTCAGCCGGTATAATTGAGTTAATTCCCCCCGTGGGATTTACGGTTGTGGAGTTCTACGAGAGGAAGGAAAGATGAAATCGCGTATCGCATTCGTTCTAGCTGTGGTAGCCGCTCTGGCGGTGGCAGCGGTTCTTCCTGTGCGCGGTCCGGTTGCCGCCCAGGAAGAAATCGGCGAGGGTCCGGTGGGATTCCTGTCGTACGACTTCTGCACCGGGGACTATGTCCTCGAGGTGCTGGAGGGAGCGCCAACGGAAGGTACTGCGACCGTTGTGGTGAGCACCAGCTATAGCATCGGCGCCAACAGAACAGAGCTTGACAGCGCGAGCCACGACCTGGATTGGGCCGATCCGCAGGAGATGAGCGGTACGCTCTCGGTCGCGTACCCGGACGGGGCCGAGATACTGTACTTTACGGTGACGGTGGATCAGGAGCTGTCGCGCGAGGTGAGCATCCCCGTCGCTGAACTGGTCTGCGAGGAGCCGGGTGACGGGGAAGAGCCTGTCGATCAGGAGCCTGCTGAAGAGGCCGTCCTGCCCGGCTGCGATGTGACGATCCCGCTCGACGGGGCGGTGGTTGGGCGCTTCGTGCACACCGCCGAGACCTACTGGGCGCCGGACTTCAGCAAGAAGACCGAGCCTGAGGTTCTGATCCCCTGGAATACCACGCTGTGGACGTTCGGCGTGGACGAGAGCGGGCAGTTCCGCAAGGTGGTGCTGAACTGCACGTACCTGTGGGTCCCGGTGGAGACGATGGGTCCGAACTTTGACGAGTTGTGGGGCGGCACGCCGCTGCCAATGACGGTTGTGGAGTAGCTGCGCCGTCTCTGACCGACTCGATGCGCCCCGGTGGATCGCCCGCCGGGGCGCTTTGCTTGGTGCATGGGGGTAAGTGAACCTAGCTGGCCTGTGCCTGGCGCTGGTAGGTGATGAAGCGACCGATTTCGCGGTCGCTTAGCGCGCGCGGCGGTGTGACGACGTAATAGCCGTTGGCCCACAGCCGCCCGGCGGCGTCGATGCGCTCCGGGAAATGTTCCTGAGTCAGGCGTGCCGTTTCGTCGAAGAGCGTCTGGATCACTGCATCGGGCAGGCTCTTTTGCGGGACCTTCAGCGTCAGCCGGATGTAGTCTGTCTCGACATTCAGTTCGTCGATGTCCCAGGCGTTCCGCGCGGCGATGTCTGCGATCCACCCGCGCAGCGCGGCGGCATAGTCGCCTTCCAGCTCCAGGCGCGGATCCCAGGGAAGCCACAGCAGGCAATAGCCGGTGTACGGCACATCGGGGCGCGGCGCGTGACGGGCGGGCGTGCGCTGCTCGTGCCCGGTTGGCGCGGTGCGCAATCCCTCAGGGGCGCGCATATCGGTCGGGCGGCTGGGGTGTGTGACGGCAGCGGGCGCTTCGGGTGCCTCGACCGGTTCCGGAACCAGATCAAGCGCCTCGCTCAGGCGCCGGGCTTGGCGCCGGATGGTGCGGATCGAGGTGTTGCTGCTGAAGACCATACTCAACACCATGCTCCCGCCGACCGCCATGCTGTAAAGCAGGAACTCGCCCGCCTCGGGCAGGGTCACATAGCGGCTCAGCGAGTCATGATCGGGCGGGCTGGTCGACCAGGCCGCAGCGATGGTCTGCTCCAGGCGTTCCAGCGCGGGGGCAGGCAGGTCGCCCGCCGCGGCGATCAACTCGCCGCCGTGGGTCAACAGCGTCGCCTGCGCCGAGCTTTCGAGCGAGAACTGGGTAAGCTGCAGGGCGATCTGGGCCAGCCGCGCCGCTTCCTCGTCGTCTTCGGGCGGCAGGGCTTGCGGCTCCGGTTCTGGCTCCTCGATCAGCAAGTGTGCGGCGGGCATCTCGGCTGGCTGTGCGGCGCGCGCGGCCTCGTCCGCCGGGTAATCGAGCGCGGGCAGCAGGGTTTCGTCGTCCGGCTCGCTGGCGCCGTTCTCGACCGGTTGTGGGAGCCAATCGGGTGCGGCGGCTTCGCCCTGGCCGGTGTCACCCTCGTTTTCGTCCCAGGTATAGGCCGTCTGGCGCACTCCCTCGTAGAACGCTTCCGAGATCTCCGTTGCGAGTGTATCTTCTTCCATGATGTCGGGCAGCCCGGCGAAGAAGTCGTCCGGTCCGGCCTGCTGCGCCGCCTCGATCAGGTCCGCGTCCAGGTCGAGTTCCAGCGCATCACCCACAGCGTCCTGTTCATCCCGCTCGTCGCCATCGGTTGCCTCGGCTTCCTGAGCCTGATCGCGGAAACGGTCGAAGTGAGCCGGAAGCGCCTCTTCCGACGCCGGCTCGCCGGCTTCATCTACCCAGCCGGCGTCGAAATGTTCCTCCGGTGCTTCGGGCAGGGCGAGGGGCGGTTCCTCGTCGAAGGCGGGCTGTGCTGCCTCATCCGACGCCGGCCCGGCCGGGGGCACGGGCGGGCTGAACAGCTCTTCGAGATCGGCCGGCTCCCACTCGCCGCTGTCGGGGAAAAGCTGGCGAAGATGCTCGGCTTCTTCCGGCGTCGCGTTTTCTTCCCACGAGGGCAGCGGACGCAGCCGGGGCCGCCGATCGCGCGGCGGGGGTAGCTGCTGTTCGATCTGGTTGAGCAGATCGTTGAGCGAAAACTCGGCCTCTGCGTCGTCGTGTGTGACGGCGTGCAGTGCGGTCGTAGCGGGGTAGTGCCACGAGTCCTCTTCGTCCGGCGCCGGTTCGCGGGCGGGCGGGGCGGCGGGCGCACCGGGTTCGGGCAGGTCGGCGGATGCGAGCCAGTCAGGCAGCGCCACGTCGGCGTCCAGGCTTTCCAGGCCGATCTGGTCGACTGCGTCTGGCTTCAGGCTGGATGGGGCGCGTGCGTCTTCGGCGGTGTAGGTCGGCTCGGCCAGATCGTCTTCTGCCACTTCTTCACCGGCCAGCACCGCCAGCACACTCTCGAAGGATGGGTCGAACAGGCCGCTGATCACGTCCCCGATGGTTGTGTCGTCCAGCTCAGATTCGTCCGCCAGATCGGGTTCCTGGGGCGGGTGCCCGCGCCGGATTGACTCCAGCACATAGTCGAGCGGGTTGACCGAC
This sequence comes from Anaerolinea sp., assembly GCA_020725705.1. GTDB lineage: Bacteria > Chloroflexota > Anaerolineae > Aggregatilineales > Aggregatilineaceae > DYGX01. The sequence goes on along the minus strand of DYEN01000485.1, from coordinate 9,449 downwards.
GGCTCTTCGTCGCTTTCGGGCGCGCGCGGCGCCAACAGATCGTCCAGCGGCCCGCGGCGGGGCGGAGCAGCCGGGGCGCGCAGCGAATCAACCAGCTCGTGAAACGCCTGATCGTCGGGCGACGGCTCGGTATCCGGCAGGGGGGACTGGGCCAGCGCGTCGAGCACTTCGCCAAAGGTGGTCGGATCGTGCTCCGGCAGGTCGGTTGCCAGAAACTGGCGCACGCCGTCCAGGTCCTGCGGCGGGACGGTCGGTGTGTCGTCCGGCTGGGGCGGTGGCAGATAGTCTTCGAGGAAGGGGGGTGTCGGTTCGCTTTCCAGCCATCCGTGGCGCTCGATCATCCCGTCGAGCGAATCCGTTTTGGGAAGCTGCCCGGTGCGGTCGGTGTCCTGCCATTCGAACAGCATATCGGTTTCTGCCGGGTCCGGCTCGTCGCCGAAATAGCGGGTCTGGGCCAGACGTCGCAAGTCTGCGTCGGTGGGCGCAGCGTCTGCGTCTGGCGCCAGTTCATCCGCTGCGGCATGCTCATCGCCGGCAGCGTCGGGCACCTCGGTGAAGGGTGCCGGACTGCGCGGTGGGGTCTCACCGGCTTCGTCCTCGGCAGGCGGGGGGGCGGCTTGCGCAGGCGCCTGCAAAGACACGTGCTGCGTGACGGCGCGGAACAGGTGCGGGATCAGCGCGCGCGCGGTGTAGGGCTTGGCGATCGATCCTTGCGCGCCGAGGTGCGGCGTGCGGGCCGCCTGCGCGTCGCTGGAATAGGTCAGCAACACGCGCAGATCGGGCTGCAGACGGCGCAGGTGGCCGATCAACTCCAGCACATCCATATCGGCCACGTTGAAATCGATCACCGCGACGTCGTGCCGCGTCTGACGCAGGGCTTCCTGGGCGGCCAGGCCGTTGGCCGACACGCTCACTTCGAACTCGCCGGTCGCTTCCAGGGCCTGCTTGGTCGTGACCATGAAGGGGATATTCGGATCGATGATCAAAACACGGATTGACATGGCTCTGGCCCGCCCGCGCGCTGCGATCTACCTGCATAGTGCATTGTACTGCGAGCCGGCTCGCGGAGCAAAGGCCGCACGGCAGGCTTACTGGGCGAAGGGCAGGTTGTCGCAGGGGCCTTCGAGCTTCAGCCACTGCGCGTTATTGATGACCCACACCTGCTGCCCGTCCATCCGTTGCACCCGGTACCAGCTTGTGTCCGCATTGCGCCCGATCACCATGACGCTCTCGCCGACGGTGAACTGCCCCAGCTTGGCGGCGCGCGTCGAGGGGCCGTCGCGGAAGTTCAGCTCGGTGACCATCACACGGGCGCTGCACGCTGTGGCGCCGGGTGCGATCGCCGTCCCGGAAACCTGGAGTACCAGGGCCGCCGGCGCGCTGGTGCTGGTCCGGTTGGTGGCGATGACCTCAAGATGAAAGGTGCCCTCGCGGGAAGGCGTCCAGGACAGGATCGCCTTCGTGGGGCCGGTCTGGCCTTCGGGCATATTGATGATGCTGCGCACCTGGCCGCCCTCGCTGAGCAGGAAGCCGGTTGCCGTGCGGTCCGTCTCGACTTCGATATCGACCGGCTGGTTGACCGGCACGGTCGCGCCATCTGCCGGAGAGGTGATTCGCACGGTGGGTGCCGGTTCGCTCCCATCGGCCGGGGGCGGGGCGGGCTGGCCGGGCTGCGCCGGTGCGCTGCTGCGCGCCAGATCCAGCGAACACGCCAGCGCCGCGGCCAACAGCGCGGTGGCGACGATCAACAGGGGAGCAGGCACAACGCGTCGTGTCATGCTTCTCTTTCCACGCACAAAGAAATCTATTCACACTGTAGCAGATTCATCCCCCGGCGTCGAACAGCACGCCGGTCCGAACGCAGCGGGGCAGCTATCAGCTAGCTGCCCCACCAGAAGAATCCGCTTGCTTTGGCCCGCTGCAGCCGGTCAGCGCACGCCCCAGATGCGAATCAGCGTGTCGCCGCCGCCTGAGGCGAGCATGGTCCCATCCGGACTGAAGGCCAAGCTGCTGACTCCGTTGTGTCCGGGCAGCACGACCAGCGGAGACGGGTTGTTGATCGACCAGACGCGCACCGCGCCGTCCTCGCCGCCGGCAGCCACAACTTGATTGCCCGCGCCGAACGCGACTGCGGTTGCCGCGCTGCTCTGGCCCGTATCCAGCGTGATCTGAAGCTGGCCGCTGCCGCTGTTCCACACCCAGACCGCGCCGTTGCCTGCGCACAGTTCCATTTGGCCGGTGCCCGCGATCCACGCGCCGTCCGCGCTGACCGCCACGCCGTTGATCCAGCCGCTCTCGCCCTCGATGGCTGCTGCCGGCTCGCCGGTGTCGATATTGATCAGCTCGACCCCGTCGCCGCCCTGCGAGCAGCTTTTGCCGGTGGACCCGATGGCTACCAGGTTCGTGCCGATCAGGTCGATCCCGCTGACGACGCCGTAGGTCGTGATCTCGCGCAGCAGCGTGCCGCTGGCGACGTCCCACACGCGCACCCGGCCGTCCAGCCCGCCGCCTTCAGGGTTCAGGCCACCGGCGGCGATGCGCGAGCCGTCGTAGCTGATGGCGATGGTGTTGATCTCTGCACCATGCTCATACATGCCGATCTGCTGTCCGCTGGCCAGATCCCACAGGCGGATTGTGCCGTCCCAACTGCCGGACGCCAGCCGCGCGCCGTCCGGGCTGTAGACCAGGCTGGTGATACGGTCAGCATGGCCGGGCAGGGTGTTGACCTGCTGTCCGCTGGCCAGATCCCACAGGCGGATCGTGCCGTCCCAGCTCACCGAGGCAAGCTGCCCGCCCTGCGGGCTGAAGGCCACGCCCGACACATTCCCGCCGTGCCCGCTGAGCACCATCAGCTCGCGCAGTTGGGCCGCGTTCCCGGCGTCGATCACCGGCAGAGGCGCGGCGGCTGCTCCAATCGCCTGCTCGGCCGGCACTTCTTCGACGGGCGGCTGCTCAACCGGTGGCTGCTCGACCGGCGGCTGCTCGACGGGTGGGAGTTCCGGCTGGGTCTGTTCGGCCAGCGGCGCCGCTTCGACCGGCGGTTCGACCTGCGTCTGCTCGACCGGCGGCTGTGCGAACGCCTGGATCTCCGGCTGGGTCGGCAGAATGTTCACCTGCGGCTGGCTGACGATGGCCGTCGGCTCGACGGCCGTCGGCTGCGGCGGTGGCTGGACTTGCAGCGCCTGCGGCCCCGGGTTCACGTTGATGTCGATGTATGCCTGGTTGTTTCCTTCGTCGCTTTCGGCGACGGTGTTGCCGGTGTCCACCGTGACCAGCAGGCGGGTCAGGCCGGGCGTGTTAAAGGTAACGGTCAGGCCGCCCGCCGGGACTTCGACTTCTTGCCCCGGCCCCAGCCCGGAGACGATCCCCAGATCGCGCGGCTGCTGTCCCAGCACGGCGGCGGCCATGTTGAACTGACCGGCCGGCTGCCCGCCGTAGTTGCGCACGCGGATGATATAGGTGGCGTTGACCGTGCCGCTGGCGTCGAGCGTCACGTCACGCGGGCCGTCGAGCACGCTCAGCCGCAGATCGGGCGGCGTGGGAGTTGCCGTCGCGCCCGGCTGCGTGGGCGGCGGGGTGGCGGTGGGCGGCGGAGTCGGCGACGGCGGCACGAGCGCGGGGCCGACCCCGGCGCAGTTGCCCAACTGCGTCGTGTAGGCGGCGCTGATCCAGCCGGTGCGCCCGCCGCTGCTGACCAGCCACCACTGGCCGTCCGGCTGATTGGCATAGCCGATGATCGGCGGCTCGTCGCCCGCCGCGAAGGTCAGGATGATGTCGTAGTTTGTGCCAGGCCCGGTGCGGAAGCGCAGCGGCGTGTTGATCCGGGCGCGGCATTGGGGGTTAAAGACGGTCGGCGTCACGCCGACGACCGGCGTGCCCGCGCCACCCTGGCCGGGATCGAGCGGGCCGACCACCTGCACCTGGCGCGGCGCCGACTCGCCGGTGACCCCGCCGCTGTAGGCGCGCACCTTGAGCGTGAGCGTGCCGGATTGCTGCGGTGTGTAGTCGAGCACCACCGTCAGCTCTTCGGGGCGCAGGTTTTCGGCGGGGGGCTGGGTGGTGACCGGGATGTTGTTGACCAGCAGCTCGACCTGAGTGATCCCCGATGGAGACTTGGCAGTAGCCTTGACCGAGAAGCGCTCACCCTGAGTCAGCGTGGCGCCCTCAGCCGGTTCGAGAATCTCGACGACGGGGCGCTCGACTTGGGCTGAGGTTGCCGGTGTGGGTTCCAGCTCCCCACGCTGGAGATTGCACGCCAGCGCCGCCAGACCCAGCAGCGCGAGCACGGCCAGCGGTCGCCAAAGCGAATAGCGGCTTATCATCGTTCAAACTCCTGACCGCGCGCGGCGCGATCGAGTGGGTATGGGCGTGAATTCATTGAGTCAATACCGGATACTCTGTCTGCGAAACGCGCATGGCGCTGCCCCTCGCTCAATCGGAGCAGGCGCCGCCAGCCCGCGCGGCGCGAATCAGGGGCGCCGCTTCTGAACATCGCGGCTGGCTACTTGCATTGTAGTTCAATTGAAAGCGCCTGCAAACCGTTGTAAGGCGAACACCCCCCAGCCGTCAGCCAAGCGTTGACTCGCAGCAGGGCAGGCGGCGTCCGGATCAAAAAGCCCCTACGGGCGGTAGGGGCCGGGGAGCGGCGCGGCAGCCGGCTCAGTCAATGGGCTGTTTGTAGATGATGTAGCGACCCATGTCGTCGCCCTTGGCGATGCAGGTTGAGATATCGACCTTGAACTCGTGCCCGCCCGACACCCAGCGCAGACCCTCTTGCAGCAAGCCCTGGCCCACATAGCATACCGGCCGGTCGGCTTTGCGGTTCCAGCACATGGGGCAGCGTTCGAGCGTGTAGACGTACTTGTCGCCCTCGTCGTGCACGTTCGAGATCTGATCCGAAAACTGGGTGAAGATGTTCGCCATGGCGGGCAGGCCGATCTTGAGCTTGGCCGTCAGGGGCAGCACCTTGAAGGCCAGGTCGCCAACCCCCGCCAGCGCCCCGAAGCCCCGCAGCGCGTCGGCGAAGGTGGCACGCCCCGCGCGCAGCGCCAGGCCCCGGCCGCCGCGCGGACCGTACATTTCTTCCAGCGCCACGCACAGCGCGGTGAAATAGGCGAAATCGAATTCTTTCTCAAGATTATCGGGCGGATAGTTGTTGACAAACTCGGACAGGCCCGCCAGATGCAGGATCGCGTTGAGGCCATTTTTGCCCATCACCTCTTCCAGCGCCTCAATCGTGATCCGGGCGAACTTGTTCGGATAGTTGAACCCGCTCTTTTCCGGTGGCATTGTGCCTGATCCTCCAATCGATGTGTGGGTGCGAGCCGCTGCGTGGCGCGCGGCTGCCACCACGCACCAGTATACGCGAATTTGGTCCGCCTGCCATTTGGCCACGGTGCGGTCCGGGCGCGCCGGTCACCGCGTATTATAAGGATAATGGCGACTTCTGCGAATGGCCTTTATGGTTCATTGATTGTGGCGAGGGTCGGCGAGGGCAAGCCATGCGGCTCGCCCTCGCCGTGAATCGACCGCATTTAGCCGTGCGCGGCAATCACCGGGATCGAATCGTCGGGGGTGGGCTGGGCGCTCTCCAGACGCCCCTGCATGCTCCACGGGCCGGTCCAGGTGACCGTCACCTGCGCCAGCTTGCCGCGCCAGTCCTGCGTGTCGTCCTGGAAGAAGACCAGCTTGTTCTGCGGAGTCCGCCCGCGCCACTTGCCCTTGTGCTGATCCTCGACCAGCACCTCAACCGTCTTGCCCAGGTAACGGCGGTTGATCTCGGCCACGATCTGCGCCTGGAGCGCTTCAAGCGCGGCGTGACGGCGGCGTTTCTCCGCATCCGGCACGTCGTCCGGCATGGTGCGCATGCTGACCGTGTGCGGGCGCGGGCTGTAGCGCGCCAGATGGACTTTGTCCAGCTTCAACTCGGCCAGCAGATCGTAGGTCCGCCGGAACTGCTCGTCCGTCTCGCCGGGGAAGCCCACGATCACGTCGCAGTGGATTGCCACATCCGGGATGCGCTCGCGGATGCGCTGCACCAGCGCGCGATACTGCGCGACGGTATAGCCGCGCCGCATTCGCGCCAGTACCTCGTCGTCGCCCGCCTGGACCGGCACCTCGATCTGCGGCATGACGCGCGGCAGCTCGGCGACGGTGTCCAGCAGCTCGTCCGTCATCCAGTTCGGGTGGCTGGTCAGGAAGCGGATCCGCTCGACGCCTTCCTGCTCCGCTACCTGGTGCACGATGCGGAGAAGTTGCGCCAGGTTGGGGCCGTCCGGCACGTCTTTGCCATAGCGGTCGACGATTTGGCCGAGCAGCGTCACCTCTTTGACACCCTGCCGCGCCAGGCTGCGCACGTGGGCCACGATCTCGCCCACGGGTCGCGATTTCTCCACCCCGCGCCGGTAGGGGATAATGCAGAACGTGCAGGCGTGCGAGCAGCCGTAGACGACCGGCACATGCGCGCTGACGAGGTGATGCCGTTCGTGCACGGGCAGGATCAGCGTGCCCTCGTCCAGCGTGTCGAGCATCTCGTCACGGGCGGCGCGGGCGCGCGCCTCGTCGTTGCGCAGGGCTGCTTCGGCGGCGCGGTCGCGCAGGAACTCAACCATCGGCGCCGGGTCGGACGGCGGCAGGAAGACGTCCACCTGCGGTAGCTTTTCCCGCAGACGGAGCGGATCGCGCACGCCGACCAGGCAGCCCATCAGGCCGATCACCTTGTCGGGGTGCTGCTGCTTGACCTGGGCCAGCTCGCGCAGCCGGCCATAGGCTTTGTCCTCGGCGGACTGGCGCACGACACAGGTATTGATCACCAGGATATCGGCCTCGTCAGCGCTCGGCGCGGCGTGATGGCCGAGTCTTTCCAGCTCCGACGCCAGACGCTGCGAGTCGGCGACGTTCATTTGGCAGCCCAGGGTCCAGATGTGATACTGCATGGTTTACCTCATCCTAACGGCTTCGTGATGGGGGCGATGATGGTGCTCATTCTGCCGGGTGCTCGCGCTCAAGCTGGCGCTCTAGATAGCGTTTCAGGACGACCGCCTGGTTGTGGGTCTCGTCGCGCGAGCCATAGACCAGCGTGATCGTCCCCTGACGGGCGGCCTGGAGCAGCGGCTCCCAGGCGGCCGGGTTCGCGTCCAGCTCGGCGATGTAGCGCGCCTGAAACTCGTCCCACTTCGCCGGGTCGTGGTGATACCACTGGCGCAGCGCCGTGCTCGGCGCCGTCTCTTTGGCCCACGCTTCAAGTGCCAGACTGTCTTTCTTCACGCCGCGCGGCCACAGACGGTCCACCAGAAACCGGCGGCCATCGTCGGGGGCGGGCGGCTCGTAGGCGCGTTTGATCTTGATCATGCCGATCCTCCGTGCGCTCAACCGGTGCCGCGCACCGGGCGCGGCTGGTTGCGCGCCACCACATCCATGATCTTGCGGTGCTGCGCGAAGATCACCACCGTGTCCCCGGCCTGAAGCTGGCGGTCGTGGGGCGGGTGGACCGTCACCTCGCCGCCGTCGCTGTGCAGCACGATGTCCATCTCGTGGACCTTCTGAAGCTGCCCGACCGTCGCCCCATCCATGAACGACCCGCGCGCGACGCTCAGCCGGATCATGCTGTAATCGATCCCGTTGACGCGCATCGTCTGTGTGATCTCGATACCCAGCGCCGCCGCCGCGAAGGACGGCGCCGCCAGATCGGTCGCGCTCAGCACCGCTTCCACGTTCATAAACTGCCGGATCTGCGCGGCGAAGCGATCTTCCCACATCCGCACGACGATGCGGATCGCCGGGTTGAGATCGCGGGCGCGCATGGTCACTTCCAGGTTCATGTAGTCGTTCGACGTGCAGACGGCCAGGGCCTCGGCGTGCCGCACGCCCGCCGTTTCGAGCGTTGCGGGCAGCCGTCCATCGCCGCCCACGACCGGCACGCCGAGCCGTTTCAGCTCGGCCAGCTTGTCGTTGTCCATCTCCCAGTCGATGGCGACCACATCCACACCCATCTGCGCCAGAGCGCGGATCACGCGCAGGCCCAGGTGGCCCACACCCAACACGATCACGTGATGGCGATAGGTCGAGGCCACGGCTTCCTCCCAGGCGTTCCGCCGCGCGTTCGGGTTGAAAAAGAGCCGCACGATGTCGAACACGCCGCGCCCCGCCACATACGCCGCGACGAGCGGCATGGCATACCAGAACAGCACAAGCTGCGGCTGGGGCGGAAGATCCGTCGGCGTCTCGAAGATCATCAGCGCGAGCATGGTGTAGGGCAGGTCGATATACGGCAGACGCTCGTACCCGGCCCGGACCCACAGCTCGCCATAGAGCCATCCCCCGGCGAAAACCGCCACCGCAAAGACCAGTATCGGCTTGCGGAACTCGCGCCAGATCACCAACGCGTTGCGGTACACGGCCCGCCAGAACCGCCACCGGCGCCCGGGCCGGCGCCATCGGCGTTCGGGGACCAGAAGCTGGGAATACGGCATGGCTGCCCGCCCCGATCACATGCCCACCGGCCGCCTGTCACGCGGACGTTTAAAAGTCTAGCGGATTTCAGAAAAATATCCAGGGCAGTCGCCGGAGCGTGTAGCGTGCTTGACGGACGGCGCCGGCTCTGGGCTGTTCTGCGGCGGGCGTGGCACGCCGCGCCCACCGCTCGCCTCGTCCTTCTCGCGTTTGGCACGGACCGGGTTTGCCCGGCCCCTCCCATCCGGCCAGCCGGGGTTATGGCCTCTCGCTGCCGGGGGCGGCCCGGCGAAGCTGCACAACCAGTGTGCCGATGGCAGCCAGCGCCAGCCCGGCGATCGCGCGGGCGCCCAATTGCTCGCCCAGAAACAGCCAGGCCAGCACCGCGATCTGGATCAGCATCGTGTTGTTGATGATGCTGGTCTCGATGGCGGACAGCGTGCGCTGAGTATGATTCCACAGCGTGAAGGCGAAGGCGGTGTTCGCCACCGCCAGCCACACGATGATCGCCCAGCTTTCCGCGCTGAGCGTGGGCAGTCCCTGGAGCGCCGCGCCCCACGCCAGCACCGCCAGCGACCCGATCCCCATGCTGGCGACCGTTACTGACAACGGCGAGAGCCTGCGCTGCCGGTTGACGCCGCGCCCCAATACCGCCGATGCCGCGTTGGCAATCACGCCGACCAGCACGATTGCCACGCCCATCAGCTCGCGCGCGGGGATCTGAACCGGGTAGAAGTACAGCAGCACGCCCGCCAGATAGAGCGCGATCCCGCCCCACTGAGCGCGCGTGATACGCTCGTCCAGGAACGCGATCCCCAGCAGCGCGACCATCACCGGCGAAAAGCTGAGCAACAGACTCGTCGTGACGGCGGGCAGCCGCTCCAGCCCCAGGAACTGCGTCCCCTGCGTCACGGTGTAGAGCAGCAGGCCGAGCACCGCCAGCGTGAGCGCCTCCCGCCGCGACAGGCGGCGCAGGGCAGCCAGGTCCCCGCGCCGGG
>DYEN01000484.1 GCA_020725705.1 Anaerolinea sp. | reverse complement strand
GTGCGATGGCTCTGGTTCCCGAGTTCAACTTCAACTTCTGGCATGGGGCCGCGCTGCTGGCGCTGCTGCTCCTCGCTCGCTATGGCGTGCCGCTGCTGGTGAACCCCGCCGCATTACGCCGCCTCAACGTCACGCCGCCGGTTGAAGACGCGCAGCTTGTGGTTCCGGTTTATGTCGTCAACGAAGGGCTGCTGGTGCTGTATCCGTTCTTCTTGACGATCAAAACGGGCACACCCTGGGTTGTCGCCGGTGCGCCGTTGATGGTCGCCGGTGCGGTGCTGGTCGCCCTGGCGGCGCTCGAATTTGCGCGGCAGGACGGCTTCCTGCACCGCGGCATCTACCGCTACTCGCGCAACCCGATGTATGTGGGCTACTTTCTCTATTTCGTGGGCGTGGGCCTGGTCACTGCTTCCTGGCTCTACCTGCTGCTCGCGATCACACACCAGGTCGCGCTCTACAAGTTAATTGGCGGCGAGGAGCGCTGGTGTCTGGCAGAATACGGCGAGCCGTACCGGCGCTACACGCAGCAGGTCCGGCGCTACGCCGGCCGCCGGGGCGAATAGTGTTTGCCTGCGTCTCGCTCGCGCACGGCGCCCCGCTTCTTATGTGAAATTAGCACATTGGGGATTTGCATACGCCAAAAGCGGAGTATAATTAGTCCTTGAAAACGAGGGGCAAGCACCTTCAAACCCGCCGTTGAGGACAAGCCGATTCGTGAGATCGGCTTTTATTATGGGAGAGTGTCATGGAACATCGGACGATCAAGCAACAAGAAGAAGCCCTCGCCGCAGAGCCGGCCGAACCTCCCGGTTCTGGTCGCGCGCCTGATTCCACGTCTACCCACCCCCAGCCCTCCCTGCTTCCGACACCTGAGCCGACACCCGCGCCCGCGCTGGCACGCACGCCGCGCCCCGCGCTGTGGGCCGACGTGCCCGATGAGCAGTGGGACGACTGGCGCTGGCAGCTTGCGCACCGCCTGAACTCGGTTGAGGAGCTGGCGCAACTGATCCACCTGACGCCAGAAGAGATCGAGGGGCTGACCGCCGAAAACAAGTTCCGCGTGGACATCACGCCGTACTTTGCCAGCTTGATCGATCCTGACGATCCCCGCTGCCCCATCCGACGGCAGGTCATCCCGCTTGGCCGCGAGCTACAGGCGTTCGAGGGGATGATGGAAGACAGCCTCGCCGAGGACAAGCACAGCCCCGTCCCCGGCCTGGTGCATCGCTATCCGGACCGCGTGCTGATGCTGGTCACCACCC
>DYEN01000483.1 GCA_020725705.1 Anaerolinea sp. | reverse complement strand
TCGCCCCGGATGTGACCACCGTCACCGGCATGACCTTCACCTCCTTCGAGAACCTGACCGGCGGCTCCGGCGCGGATACGTTTGCCTTCTCCGGCGCGGCCACGCTGACCGGCCGACTCAACGGCGGCGCAGGCGTTGACCTGCTCGATTTCAGCGCCTACGCTTCTGGCGTGCTGGTTGACCTGCTCAACACACACTCGCCGCTTATCTACAGCGGCCTGACCGGCGGCGTGACCGACATCGAGAACCTGATCGGCTCGGACTTTGCCGATACCCTCATCGGCGATAACCTGCCCAATGTCATCACCGGCAACGGCGGCAATGATATCTTGACCGGCAACGGCGGCAATGACACCTACGTCTTTGCGGATAATTGGGGCGCCAACGATCTGGTCAATGAGGGCGCAGGCGGCGGCGCGGATGTGATGACCTTTGCCTCCGCTTCCGGCCCGCTGACCTTCACCCTGAACACGGCGAACATCGTCGTCACCGACGGCCTGGGCAGCATGGTCACCCACACCGGTAACTTCGTTGAGACCCTCATCGCCAGCCCGGCGGACGATATCTTCCTCATCCAGTCCCCCTCTGCGGCCTCCCTGCAGGGCGGCGCGGGCAACGACCGCTTCGCCTTCAGCGGCAACGGGACGTTGACCGGTTCGATTGACGGTCAGACCGGCGCCGACCTCTTCGACTGCTCGGCTTCTGCCTCTGCCTGTCTGCTCACCCTCACCGGCGCCGATGCCGACGGGTACATGCTCACCTCGGCCCTGGTCAGCGGCGGCGCAGCGCATGTGGACGAGGTGATTGGCAACGGCGCAGGCAGCGTGTTGAGCGGGCGCAACCTGGCCGCCGAATACCGCTTTGCGGCGGGTGGAATCACCTATAATTCCGATGGCTATGTGCTGATCGTCGCCGGTTTTGAGACTCTGGCGGGCGGCAGCGCGGCCGATACCTTCACATTTGAAGATGGGGCAACTTTTGGCGGCAACCTGAACGGCAACGCCGGCAGCGACACCCTTGACCTCTCGCCCTACACAACCGCCCTCACCGCCGCCCTGACCGGCGTCAGCAGCCCGACTGGCCTGGCCGGAATCGTCACCGACAATCTGGCCAACCTTGTGGCCAACTTCTCCGGCATCGAGACCCTGCGCGGCGGTTCGGCTTCGGATACCCTTGTCGGCGCGAATTTGACCGCCACCTGGGAAATCTACGCTGCCTCGCTGACCTACACCGCCGGCGGCCGCATGCTCACTGCCTTTGGCTTCGAAGACCTGCTCGGCGGAGCGCAGGCAGATACCTTCCACGTCAACCCTGGCGCAGCCTGGCCTGGCTCGATTGACGCTCAGACCGGCGCCGATACGCTCACCTTCAGCGGCTGGACGACCGGCGTCAATCCGGTTCTCGCTGCCCCTGGCGCGGTGGATGGCTTCGATGGCAGCGTCGCCGCCGCGGTGGGCGCTTTCCGCAACATAGACCGTCTGACCGGCGGTTCGGCCGCCGACACGCTCACCGGCGCAGACCTGGCCGCCAACTGGATTTTGGACGGCAATGACCGCTATGTGTATGGCTCAAACTCGCTGGCCTTCGCGGCCTTTGAGACCCTGCAAGGCGGCGCCCTGAACGATACGTTTACCGTCAGCGGGGCGCGCAGCGGCATCCTGAACGGCGGGGCGGGGGATGATGACTTCATCTTCCAGAACGGGGCCAGCCTGAACGGTTCGGTTCACGGCGGCGCAGGCTCAGACGGCCTGAATTACACCGCCTGGACTTCACCGGTCAATACCGCCCTGAACGCTGTCACTGCCGAGGGCTTCAGCGGCACGCAGACCGGCCTCAGCGGCGGCTTTACCGGCATTGACCGCCTGAGCGCCAATCCTGCCGTAGCCAACGGCTTTACCGGCATGAATGCCCCGTCTGTCTTTGGCTTTTCCAGCATCACCGGCGTCACCTACACCAGCGGCGGCATGACGCTTTCGATGAGCGGCTATCGCAACCTGAGCGGCAATGCCGACCGGGATGTCTTTGCCTTTGCCGATACCGGCACCTTCAACGGCACGCTGAACGGCGTCGGCGGGCGCGATGCCTTCGATTACAGCGCCTACAATTCGGCGGTGACCGTCATCCTCTCCACCACGGCCACCGGCCTGACCGGCTCCTTCTCCAATATCGAAGACCTCATCGGCAGCCAGTTTGCCGATACCCTCACTGGCGACAGTTTGGCCAATGTCATCACCGGCAACGGCGGCAACGACACCCTGAACGGCATGGGCGGGGG
>DYEN01000043.1 GCA_020725705.1 Anaerolinea sp. | reverse complement strand
TCACCATGGCGGTGGGGGTCCACCCGGTCCCATCTCGAACCCGGTCGTTAAGCCCACCCGCGCCGATGGTACTGGGGGGGTAGCCCCCTGGGAGAGTAGGTCGTCGCCAACCCCCCACCGCGCTGTTGTCTCTGCGGCAAATCCGCTGATTCCTCTGTCCGGTCGTGTTTTGACTCGCCTTATCCCCCCAATTAACCCGCTTCTGCGCTCCCATCCATCCCCCGTTTTGGGGTCCTTCGGAGCGCATGCTATACTTGATACTTGAGGCAATTCCGTAAAGTTAAACGAACTCAATTTTCAGCGTATTCTTTTGTTCTTGCGATCCGGATAGCGCGGTTGAGGAGAGGCAAACGTGATGCGACTGCTCACACGGTTGGGGCTGGCAGCGATCGGTTTGGTCCTCTTCGTAGCAGCATGCCAGGGACGGCTTGAGACCATTCCACCCACCCCGCAACCGACTCTCGAGCCGCTCGGCCGGGTGGCCCGGCCCTCACCCGTCACGCCAACTGAGCCGCCGCCCACTGCCACCCTCACACAGGCCGCCGCTCTACCGACCGCCCCACCCTCAGAAACCCCTGCGCCAACCGCGACCGCAACATTCTCACCGACCGTCACCGCCCTGCCGAGCGCGACACCTTATCCGACTTATACGTTGCCACCAACTTACACACCCCTGCCGACCTACACGCCGCTGCCGTCCGCAACGGCGACACCAAGCGTCACGCCCTCGCTCACCGCAACTGCCACGCCGACCGAAACGCTGATCCCCACGCGCACGCCCGGCCCGAGCGCCACGCCGATCTTTGTGGTGACATCCACGCCAGACCGGACGGCGACGGCGCGCTTTGAGTCCGCGCTCGCCGAGGCGATTCAGGGCACACAGGCTGCACTGCCGACAAGCACACCTCTGATGCTCGAAACCGCCCTTGCCGCGGCGGTAGAAGGCACGCTCGCAGCGCTGCCGACAGGCACGCTCGCTCCCAGCGCGACGCCCAGCAGCACGGCAATCACGATCCACACCCCACCGCCAACCGCCACGCCGATCTTTGTGGTGACATCCACGCCAGACCGGACGGCGACGGCGCGCTTTGAGTCCGCGCT
>DYEN01000482.1 GCA_020725705.1 Anaerolinea sp. | reverse complement strand
GCGCCCCGGCGCCGGGCAACCACCAGACTACCACCTGGCACAGGGGAACGTCTCGACACAAGCACGCTCGCCGATCCGCTTGTACATCTGCACGTCGGTGAAGGGATGGCCGAGAATTCCATCGTGGATCGCCCACGAGCGCCCCAGGATCGTCTGCCATGCATCGGGCATGCGGAAAGGGTTTTCCCCGGTCAGGCGCGCGTGCAGCTCGCCGCCCGGCTGAAATTCTGCGTGGATCCTCTCCATCATCCGCAGGCCGCGCGCGTAAGCGAATCCGTAGCGCTCGAAGGCGATGGCATTGTGATAGAACAGCGGCTCGATGAAGTAGATGGTGTGCCCCATCCGCTTCAAGAACAGCTCGAAGGTTGGGATGCCGGTCCGGAAAATGCGCAGGCCTCGCCGCACCTGGCCGGGAGCCAGCCCTGCCTGCATGGCGCGAATTTCCTCAGGGATATTGCGAGAGAACGTACCAAGCTGGGTCGGCTTGCCTTCTTCGTCCACATCGATGTTAAAGCGAGGCGAGTCCGGATCGTTAACCGTCACCATCAGGACCATCAACTGGTTGTTGAATGTGTCCATCATATTGAGATGCAGGACCGGGTCCTCGGCGCCGGGTCGGTGATAGACCGACAGCGCAACGGCGCTACTGCCGGCCGGGCAGCGGAAATCGATCACGGACTCGCCACCGACCGTCAACGTCTCCGGGTCGATGTCGAAGCGCGTGAAGACCCAGTCCGGAATCAGGGTCCGGTAGATGGCACGCTTCTCCGGTCCGGGCAGGTCGTTAATACCGCGGATCGAATCGGGCCAGGGTCCTTGCACGGCGATCACACGTCCTGTGCCTAGCGGCTGCGGTCGCGCAGCGAGCGCTCGATCTGGCGCTGGCTTTCGCGCCGGCGCAGCGTTTCGCGCTTGTCGTACTGCTTCTTGCCCCGCGCCACGGCGATCTCCACTTTGGCAATGCCACGCGTCAGGTACATCATCAGCGGGACAATCGTCAGCCCTTTTTCCTGCACGCGCGACACCAGCCGGTCGATCTCGCGCCGGTGTAGCAACAGCTTGCGCGGGCGCAGCGGGTCGTGCCCATACACGCCGGCTTGATCATAGGTCGCGATGTGGGCGTTGATCAGCCACAGCTCGCCATCGCGCGGCTGGACGTAGGCTTCGCGCAGGTTGACATGCCCGGCACGGATCGACTTGATCTCGGATCCCGTCAGGGCAATGCCCGCCTCGAGCGTCTCGAGGATTTCGTAATCGTGCCGTGCCTTGCGGTTGGTGGTGACGATCTTTCGGCCTTCGCTCATCTGCCTGTCTCTCGCATCATTCGTTTTCGCCGGCGCTCGCCGTGCCAAGCAGGTCGCGGGCGACGGCCAGCCCGCGCTCCAGAATGGGGTCTTCGCCCGGTTCCGGCTCGTCGGGCACTTCGACAACGATCTCCGGCGTCAAACCTTCGTCCTGGATCGGCGTTTCGGCGGGGGTAAACCAGAGCGCAAAAGTCACGTGTACCTGCGAATCATCTGCCAGGGTGTGGACATGCTGGACAGAGCCTTTGCCGTACGTCCTTTCGCCGACTAGCACGGCCCGCCCATGATCGCGCAGCGCGCCGGCGACCACTTCGGACGCGCTCGCGCTGCCGCCGTTCACAAGCACAACCATTGGGAGCGATTCGCCGGGGTCGCCCGCTTCGGAGCGGTAGACCGTCTCCCGTCCGCTGCGCGAGCGCTGCTTGACGACTACCCCTTCGCCCAGAAACAGATCGCTGACGCCGATTGCCTGATCCAGCAGGCCGCCGGGGTTGTCACGCAAGTCGAGAACCAGGGCGCGGGCACCCTCGCCGATCAGGCGCTGTACCGCGTCTTCAAGCTGCGTCGTCGCCGTGCTGTTGAACGAGAACAGTCGGGCGTAGCCGATATCGTCGATCATGCGTGCGTCGACCGTGGGCAGTTCGACGCGGACGCGGGTCAGCGTGACCGTGAACTGGCGGTTTTCCGACGGGCGGTACACGGTGATCGTCACGTCCGTGCCGACCTCGCCGCGCAGCAACGCGACGGCCTCGCTGACCGACATGCCTTGCAGCGAGCGCCCGTCGACCTCGCGGATCTGATCCTGCGGCTTGAGACCGGCCTCGGCAGCCGGGTAGCCGCTGTAGGGGCTGATGATCACCAGATTGCCGTCGGCGTTGAGCGTGACGTCGGCTCCGATCCCGCCGAAGGCCCCCGCCGTTTGCTGGCGGTCGAACTCGGCCTGCGCGGGCGGCACGTAGAAGGTGTAGGGGTCGCCGGTGGCCCGCAGCAGCCCCTGGATCGCATGCTGGATCAACTGCTCTTTCGGCGGCAGCCCATAGTAGAACTCGCGCTCCAGGATGTCCCACGTCTGCCAGAACAGCGCGAAATCCTCATCGTTATGCGGTGAGTCGGTTGTCTGCTCAAATAGCATTCCGGCCATGAAGGCAATTGCTGCCGTCATGGTGAGCAGCAGGACCACCCGCGCCAGGTCGGCGCGGCGGGCGGTGCCGGGCGACAACGTCCCCACCGGGCGAGGAATATCCATGCCCATCTGTCATTCATCCCCTTCCGCTGTGGCATCCTGGCCCGCCACGATTGCGCGGAGCTGGCGAATCGCCTCGCCCAGTTCAACATCGCGGCCCGATTCGTCCGGAATCATGCTGATCGTCGGCTCAAGACCGTTGCCTTCCAGCGGCGTGCGGTTGGGCGTGAACCACTCGGCGGACGTGATATGCACCGACGAGCCATCTTTCAGGCGGAAAATGAGCTGCACAGAGCCTTTGCCATAGGTGCGCTGTCCGATCAGAATCCCGCGTTCGCGGTCGCGGATGGCGCCCGCGACCAGCTCGGCAGCGCTGGCTGTGCCCGCGTCTACCAGCACGACGAGCGGCTGTACGGTCCAGGCACCGCCCGGTGTCGCGGTGGTGGCCGTCTCGCCGCTGCGCCGGACTTCATAAAACACCACGCCGCCATCGAGAAACTCCGAAGCGACCTCAACCGACTCCTGAAGCAGCCCGCCGGAGTTGCCGCGCAGGTCGAGCACGATCGCCTGAATGTTGAGGGACTTGAACTCCTCAAGCGCGGTACGGAGTTCGTCGGGCGTACGGCTGGTGAAGCGGATCACCTGCACATAGCCGAACGACTCTTCTTCGGCCAGCACGCGCCACACCACGGATGGAACCTGCACGACCTCAAACTCGATGAAGAGGTCGCGCGTTTCGTCGGCATCGGGCGCGCGAATGGTGATGGTGACACCGCGCCCATCGCCCACTTCACCCCGAAGCAGGCGATCAATCACATCCAGGCGCTCGCCCGCGGGGATCGGCACGCCGTCCACAGCCAGCAGCACGGCGCCGTTCTCCACCCCGGCACGGGCAGCGGGGCCGTCGGGGAAGGGATAGAGCACCACATCACCGCGCTCGTTACGCTGCACCTGCACGCCGATTCCCCCGTACTGACCGGCCAGCACGTCGGATTCGCTCTGGGCTACCGGGGGATCGATGAAGAAGGTGTAGGGATCATTCAGTTCGGCCAAGTAGCCGCGTACGGCTGCGTATTCAAGTGTGCGGTCGTCTGGGAGCGGCCGCAGGTAGTTGGCCTCTAGTAGCTCTTTCACCTGTGCCAACAGCGGAAAGGCCTCGCCGTTGCCGTCGGCGTCGGCGGCGACAGGCACACGCCCGCGCAGCAGGAAACCGGCGAGAAACACGCCGCTGAGCACCAGGCCGGTTAGCATTCCTCGCGCGGCGGCCCAGTACAGCCGCGCTTTTCGACTGCGGTTTGCGCCCATTCAGACCGTATCCCTTACTCTTTGCGCCAGATGCGCATTCTAGCACATCCGGCGTCAGATTTTTAGAACGAGTAGTTTCGCGAACCCAGATCTCAGATTATGATATCCGGCAGCGATTTGGCAGGAGATTGGATTTCGATGAACGAGCGCAAGCCTCTGGTGCTCATCGCGGATGACGAGCAAAGCGCCTCTGTGCTGCTCACGCGCATTTTCGAGCGCGAGGGCTTCGCCGTTGAGATCGCCAAGGATGGCGAGATCGCCCTGGAGAAGGCGCGCAGCCTGCGACCCGATTTGATCTTGATGGACGTGCAGATGCCGAAGATCAACGGGTTTGAGGTCACGCGGCAGCTTAGGGACAATCCCTCAACCGCGCGCATCCCCGTGATTTTCGTGACCGCGGCGGCGCGCGAACCCTCAGATGTCGCTCACGGCTTGAAGCTGGGCGCCGATGATTACATCCGCAAGCCGTACAACTACCACGAACTGCTGGCCCGCGCCCAGAGCAAAATGCGCGCCCGCCAGCTTGAAGACCGGCTGCAGCGCCGTAGCGAAGAGCTGGAAGCCCTGGTCCGCATCGGTGCAGAGTTGAATCAGCGGCTTGGCCTGGAAGACCTGACCGAACTGATTCTCGCCATCGCCACTCAGGAATTCGACGCCACGTATGCGGAGTTAGTCTTGTTCGATCCCCAGGGCCGTCCAATCCTGGTGCGCGACAACCAGAATGGGATGCTTGCCCCGGATACGGTCTTTGCCTTACTGGAGAACCCAAACTCGCTGCTGGCAGCCGTCTACCGCACCGGCGAACCCCTGCTGGTGCCGGGGCCGGGCAACAGCCCTGGCACGCTGGCGCATCTGGAGCAGTACGGCCTCTCCTCGGCGATGGCCGCGCCGCTCAAACATCATGGTGCCCTGCTGGGCACGCTGATCGTCGGCCTTCATTCAGGCCGCAGCCTCAGCGGGTCAGACCTGCGCATGCTGCGCTTGATCGGCGAACAGGCGGCGCTGGCCGTTCGCAACGCCCAGCTATACGCCGAGCTGCAAAACTACGCCCAAACGCTGGAAGACAAGGTGCAACAGCGCTCGCGCGAGTTGCAGGCCGCTCAGGCCGAACTGATCCGCACCGAGAAGCTGGCGGCGCTTGGCCGCATGGCCGCCGGGATCGCGCATGAAGTCAACAATCCCCTGCAGCCCATCCTAAACTGTCTGGAGGTGGCAATCGAGGATAGCGAGGCGGGCCGTCTGGTCGACAGCGAAATACTGCGCGTGGCCGAGAATGAGGTCCAGCGCATCAAATCGATCGTTTCGCGCCTGCTCGATTTCGCGCGTCCGGGTAACTCGGAACACACGCTTGTCGATGTGCACGAGCTGGTGAACGAAGTCCTGATCCTGACGGCCAAGCAGCTTGAACGCGCCCACGTGTCCGTCTATGCCAACCTGTCGGACGCTCCACCGGTTTCAGGCAACTCGACCCAGCTCAAGCAGGTGCTACTCAACCTGGTGCTGAACGCGATGGAAGCGATGCCCGGCGGTGGTGACCTGGAAGTATCCGTCTATGGCGAAGGTGGGGGAACGGTGATCGCCGTGCGTGATACAGGGGTGGGGATGGACGAAGAAACCGTGGCCCACATCTTCGATCCCTTCTACTCCACCAAGGACGAAGGCACCGGTCTGGGCCTGGCCGTGACATATGGCATTGTCGAAGGGCACGGCGGAACGATCCAGGTCGAAAGCAGCCCCGGCCGGGGAACTTGCTTTACGCTCTGGCTGCCGGGCGCGAACCAGATGTCCGCTTCTCGTGTTTGACTCCTCGCACGGTTAGTTCCAGCGCGATTGAAACTCCATCCAGCGCGGGTCGCCCGGCTGCAGGTCCGCATAGGCCGCGGCATCAGCCAGCGGGACGGCGGCACGATAGAGCGTGTCCACCGCGGGCGCATCGCAGCGGGTGATGTTCACTCCCACCGCACGAATCGCATCCTGCCCGGCGAGCATGGATGCCTGGCTGACCGCCAGCATCATAGCCTGCTCGATGATCTGGGGCAGAGCGGGGGTGGGACGCGCGCAAAGCTGGACAAACAGTGTGGGGCCGAGGGCGCTGTCGGCCAGCACAACCTGCGGGACACCCGTCCCCGCCGGGAGCGCAGCCACCTGAACCTGGCTTGAGGCTGCCTGCACCAGCGCCGTCTGCCGGTCGTCGGCACCGATCGCCGACAGGCTACCCAGATCGGTTGCTTTCGGCTCCAGCGCCGGGAGCAGCAGGGCAATCAGCACAACTACCAGCACGGCAGTGAGCGCCAGGCCCACCAGCGCGCCGAGCACCCGGCCCGCGCGCCCGCGGCGGCGAGCGGCGCGCTCTTCGGCGACGGCGCGCGCCTCGGGATCCAACACCTCAGGCGCTTCATCAAAGATAACGGTGCGGGCCGGTTCGCGCCGTTGTGCTTCAACCGCCGGAGCCGGCGGCTCGTCCAGAGCGAAGGGATCTTCGTCCAGCACTGCGAAGGGGTCTTCGTCGATGTTGAACACCTCTTCGTCGATATCGATCGCTTCGAACGTTTCGGCGCCAAACGGATCGTCGAAAGCGTCTTCCGTGAAGGGCTGAGCACCGGTGGCCGGCTCGCCAAACGGCTCTTCCAGTTCCAGCCCAAACCATTCCTCTTCCGAGCTGACTTCAGGCGCCTCGGGTGCGGCAACCGGGCGCAGTTCGGGGAACCGCTCGATTTCCTCAGGGGTAGGCGGAAACTGTTCATTCAGCTTGCCCAACATTTCGCGGGCCTTCGGCGCATTGGCATAGTCCGGATCTATACGCAGCACCATGAGCAGGGCTTCGCGCGCCTCGTCCGGCTCGACGGCTGCATTTGCCAGCAGCCACCAAGCATCCACATTCTCCGGCTCGGCCTGGACGATGGGGCGCAGAATCGACAACGCCTCGTCGATCTGCTCCTGCTTGATCAGGGTGTAGGCTCGCCTCAACTCATCGTGCGTGGTCATCGGGTTCCTCCGTCGGGCGCCAGAACAGCCGCATCACCCTGCATTATAGCCGGACCGTCGCCGCCCGCAAACAGCGTGCGGTCGCGCCTGGGGGCAGGTAGACTATAATCAAACTCGCGAGGTCTTTGCCAGCAGAACCGGACTGGATGAGATGCTCGGACGGCGCACGCGGATCGCTAACCGGATTCGACTCTGGATGCTGCTGTTGACGACATGGGCTGTGTTTGGCGCGGCCCTTGCCTGGCGGGTTGCGGTCGCCCAGGATCTGCGCCTGCAATACGGCGACCGTGTGCAGGGCGAGATCGGCGCGGCTCCGGCGGCGGACATCTGGCATTTTT
>DYEN01000481.1 GCA_020725705.1 Anaerolinea sp. | reverse complement strand
AGCACAATTACCTTGTCTACGACGTCGAGGACCTGGCCTATACCATCCGCGAGGCCTTTCATATCGCGCGGACAGGGCGCCCCGGCCCGGTGCTGATCGACATCCCGAAAGACGTGCAGAACGCGGTGACCGAGTTCGTCTACCCGGAAGAGGAGCCGGTGCTGCCCGGCTACCGGCCACCGCAGGAAGCCACCGAGGAGCAGATTCGGGCGGCGCTGGAGCTGATCGAGCGGGCCGAGCGTCCGGTGATCCTGGCCGGGCACGGCGTGATCATGTCCGGCGCGTCGCGCGAGGTGCTGGAATATGCTGAGAAGACGCAGACGCCGATCGCGCTGACGCTGCTCGGCAAGGGCGGCGTGCCCGAGACCCATCCGCTCTCGCTGGGCATGATGGGAATGCACGGCACCGGCCACGCCAACCTGGCGATCCAGCACGCCGACCTGTTGCTGGCGTTCGGCATGCGCTTCGACGACCGCGTGACCGGGAATCTGAAGACCTATGCCCCGCATGCGAAGAAGATCCACATCGACATCGACCCGTCTGAGATTCACAAGAACGTGCGCGCGGATGTGCCGATTGTCGGCGATCTGCGCACCGTGCTGCGCCAGCTCAATCCGCACGTCAAGCCGCAAGAGCACCGCGAGTGGTGGGCGCAGATTCGAGACTGGATGGAAGACGCAGACGAGCGCGACATCATTCACTGGGACGCCGGCGAGCGCCTGTTTGCTGCGCATGTGATCCGCGATATGTGGCAGGCCACCGGCGGCAACGCGGTAATCGTTACCGACGTGGGCCAGCATCAGATGTGGGAAGCGCAGTATTACCCGCACGAGCGCCCGCACACGCTTATCACCTCGGGCGGCCTGGGCACGATGGGCTTCGGGCTGCCGGCAGCCATCGGCGCGTCGATGGGCCTGAAGAGCAGCAATGTCTGGGCCATTGTGGGCGACGGCGGTTTCCAGATGACCATGACAGAGCTGGGCACGGCGGCGCAGGAGCGCGTCCCGATCAAGATCTGCATCATCAACAACGGCTATTTGGGGATGGTTCGCCAGTGGCAGGAGTTCTTCTACGAGGAACGCTACAACGCCACACCAATGCACAACCCCGATTTTGTCAAGCTGGCCGACGCCTACGGGATTCCCGCGCGCCGCGTCACCCGCCGTCAGGACGTTATCCCCACAATCGAATGGGCGGCGGGCATCGACGATGGCCCGGTGCTGATCGATTTCGTCGTGGAGAAGCACGACATTGTGTATCCGATGGTGCCGGCGGGTGCGGACCTGCACAACATGATCCGCCGCCCAATCGAAGGGAAGTAGGGGGCAAGCCATGCAAACCAAGCAAACGCTCGTGGCACTGGTGGAGAACAAGCCGGGCGTGTTGAACCGGGTAGCGAGCCTGTTCCGGCGGCGCAATTTCAATATCGACAGCCTCACTGTGGGGCGGACTGAGTCACCGGAACGCTCGCGCATGACGATCGTGGTGGATGCCGGTGCCGATCAGGTTGCCAAGCACCTCTACAAGCTGGTGAACGTGATCCAGGTGGAGAACGTCAGCACGGTGCCGAACGTCAGCCGCGACCTGGCGCTGATCAAGGTGCATGTGGATGCTGACACGCGCGGGCAGGTGATCCAGCTCTGCGACATCTTCCGCGCGCATATCGTCGATACCAGCTCGCGCGCCATGATCGTCGAGGTCACCGGTGACGAGGAGAAGATCAACAGCATGGTCGAGATGCTGCGGCCGCTGGGCATTCTGGAGATGGTGCGCACCGGCGTGGTCGCGATGGCGCGGGGCGATGATGTTCTGGCTCCACCCGATTACGAGACGCGGCGCCCTGCCAGCAACGGCCACCGCGCCAGCGTGCTGTAAAGCACGCGGCTCTGGATTCGTCGCGCCGGACTCCGGCGCTTCACCTGCTAAGGAGACATGTTGTGGCAACGCTCTATTACGACAAAGACGCGGACATGAAGTATCTGGACGGCAAGACCGTGGCGGTGATCGGCTACGGCAGCCAGGGGCACGCTCACGCGCTCAACCTGCGCGACAGCGGCGTGCGTGTGGTGGTTGGCCTGTACGAAGGCAGCAAATCGTGGGCCAAAGCCCAGGCCGATGGGCTGACGGTCAAGTCCGTCGATGACGCAGCGGCTGAGGCGGACGTGATCATGATGTTGATCCCGGACACGCGTCAACCCGAAGTCTATGCCCAGAGCATCGCGCCTCACCTGGAGCCGGGCGACACGTTGATGTTCGCGCACGGGTTCAACATCCGCTACAACCAGATCCGTCCCCCGGCGCACATCGACGTCAGCATGATCGCGCCGAAAGCCCCCGGTCATCGCGTCCGCGAACTGTACGTTGAGGGCGCCGGCACGCCGGCGCTGGTTGCCGTCGAACAGGACGCCAGCGGCGAGGCGCTTCCCCGTGCGCTCGCCTATGCGCGCGCCCTGGGCTGCACGCGGGCGGGGGTGATCCAGACGACCTTCACCGAAGAAACCGAGACCGATCTGTTCGGCGAGCAGGCCGTGCTGTGCGGCGGCGTGACCGCGCTGGTCAAGGCCGGGTTCGAGACGCTGGTCAAGGCCGGCTACCAGCCGGAGATCGCTTACTTCGAAGTGCTGCACGAGCTGAAGCTGATCGTCGACCTGATGTACCAGGGCGGCATGGCTTATATGTGGTACTCCGTCTCCGATACCGCCGAGCACGGCGGCTACACCGGCGGCGAGCGTCTGATCACCGAAGAGACCAAGGGCGAGATGCTGCGCATGCTCACCGAGATCCAGGATGGCACCTACGCCGAGAAGTGGATTGCCGAGAACAAGGCGGGGCGGCCCTGGTTCAACCAGGCGCGCCAGCGCGAGCGCGAGCTACTTATCGAGCAGATCGGCGCCGAACTGCGCGATATGATGCCGTTCCTGAACGCCAAGAAAGTGCCGACCGACTAGCGCAGACGTAACAGAAAGGGGGTGATCGAATGTCCGGGGATGGCCTTGACGCCATGAGCGAAGCTGATCTGGGTGATCTTGCACGGCAAGCTGAAGGAATGCAATGGCAGCACGGAGAAAGGATACAGCGAAGATGGATGAGCCTGGGGTTCAACCGGACCGCGTTTGGATATTCGACACTACCCTGCGCGACGGCGAGCAGTCGCCCGGCGCCAGCCTGACGAGCGCGGAGAAGATCGACATCGCCCGGCAGCTCGCGCGGCTGGGTGTGGACATCATCGAAGCCGGGTTTCCCGCCGCGTCGCCGGACGATCTCGAAGGTGTGCGCCGCATCGCGCTGGAAGTGGGTACGCCGGACGGCCCTGTGATCTGCGGGCTGGCGCGTGCTACGCAAAGCGATATCGACAAGGCATGGGAGGCGATCCGCGACGCAGCCAAACCGCGCATTCACACCTTTCTGGCGACCTCGGATATTCACATGCAGCACAAGCTGCGCATGACGCGCGAGCAGGTTATCGAGCGCGTAGGCGAGATGGTCGCGTACGCCCGCTCGCTGTGTGCGGATGTTGAGTTCTCGCCAGAAGACGCCTGCCGCTCTGACCCCGACTTCCTGGTCGAGGTCTTGAGCGTGGCGGTCGAGGCGGGTGCGACCACGCTTAACATCCCCGACACGGTGGGCTATATTACGCCGGCGGAGTACGCGGCGCTGATGCGCAAGCTGATCGCCGAGACGCGCGGCGGCGACCGCGTCATCTGGTCGGTTCACTGCCATGACGATCTGGGTATGGCGACGGCGAACACACTGGCCGGTCTGCAGGCCGGGGCGCGCCAGGCCGAGGTAACCATCAACGGGATCGGCGAGCGCGCGGGCAATACGTCGCTGGAAGAGGTTGTTATGGCGCTGCACACACGCCCACAGGTCTACGGCCTGGCGACGCGCATCGATACGACCCAACTCACGCGTACCAGCCGCATGGTCAGCAACTACACAGGGATTCTCGTCCAGCCGAACAAGGCTATCGTCGGCGCCAACGCCTTCAGCCACGAGGCCGGGATTCACCAGGACGGCATGCTCAAGCACCACGCGACCTATGAGATCATGACTCCGGAGACGGTCGGCCTGTCACAGAGCAGCCTGGTGTTGGGCAAGCACAGCGGAAGGCACGCTTTCCGCGTGCGCCTGGCAGAGCTGGGATATGAGCTGACCGACGCCGAACTTAACCAGGCATTCGAGCGCTTCAAAGAACTGGCCGATAAGAAGAAGACGGTCACCGACGCCGACATCGAGGCCCTGATCAGCGATGAATTCTACGGCCCTGAGGAAATCTTCACGCTGCAAGGGATTCAGGTGGCGTGCGGGCAGCCGGGGATGCCTACTGCGACGATCAAGCTGCGCGGCCCGGATGGGCGCGAGCATATTCGTGCGGCGATCGGCACCGGGCCGGTGGATGCGACGTATCAGGCCATCGACGCGATCGTGGCTGTGCCGGCGACGCTGGTTGAGTATCGCGTCAGCGCCATCACCGAGGGGATCGACGCGCTGGGTGAAGTGACCGTCCGCATTCGCCGTGACGAGAACGGCAAACGCACCTTTGGCGGGCACGGGGCCGATACCGACATCATCGTCGCCAGCGCCAAAGCCTATCTGGCCGCTCTGAACAAGATGCTGGCCTACACCGGGTATCAAGACCGCGCTCCGGAAGGCGACGCCGCGACCGTCGGGGTCAAGGCGCCGGTCGCCTGATGGGGCGATAGTGTGGCGCTTGCGGGCGCGACCTTTGAGGAGAAAGACCATGCAACGCACAGGATCTCTGAACAACGGCAGCCGGCCACCCCTGGCACCGGTTCCGCGCGCAGACGGGCCATTCGACGCGCCGCGCGCCTGGGAACTGGCCTGGGACGGGATGGCGCTCGGCCAGGCGATGCCGGGTGTGCCGGTAGCCAGTGTGGTGGTTTCAACGCAACCTCAGCAGCGGGCTTAGCCCCTCGATCAGGAGAGTCTCATGGGTAAGACCTTAGCCGAGAAGATCATCGCGGCACACAACGTGGACGGCGCAGCCGAGGTCTCGGCGGGCGATTTGGTCACCGTCAATGTCGACGTGGTGATGGCGAACGACGTCACTGCGCCCATCGCGATCGAGTCGTTCAACGCGATCGGCGTCGGAGAGGTCTTCGACCGCAACCGCGTGATGCTGGTCCCCAGCCATTTCGCGCCGAACAAAGACATCAAAAGCGCCGAGCAGACCCGTACCCTGACCCGCTTTGCCGAGCTTCAGGTGCTGGAGCATCGCTTCCAGGTGGGGCGCGCCGGGATCGAGCACGTCGTCCTGCCGGAGCGCGGCCTGGTGCTGCCCGGCGATCTGGTTGTCGGCGGCGACAGCCATACCTGCACGTATGGGGCGCTCGGTGCCTTCGCAACCGGAATGGGATCGACCGACATCGGTTTCGCGATGGCGACCGGCAAGACATGGCTCAAGGTGCCGGAGACGATGAAGTTCGTCTACTACGGCGAGCGCCAGCCCTGGGTATACAGCAAGGATATGATTCTGCGCACGATCGGCGAGATCACGGTGGATGGCGCGCTCTATCGCTCGATGGAGTTCACCGGGCCGGGCGTCGCCGCGCTGAACATGTCCGAGCGGTTCACCATGACCAACATGGTCATCGAGGCGGGCGGCAAGTGTGGCTTTATCCCCTTCGACGAGGTCACGCGCGAATATGTCGAGGCGCGCGCCACGCGGCCCTACACGCCGTTCTTCGCAGACGACGACGCGCGCTATGTCTCCGTGCACGAGTTCGATCTGTCCGAGATGGAGCCGCAGGTTGCGTGCCCGTACTCGCCCGACAACGTGCACCCCATCAGCCAGATCAAGCCGGAGAAGGTCGATCAGGTCTTCATCGGAAGCTGCACCAACGGGCGCTTCGAGGATATGGCGATCGTGGCGGACATCCTGCAGCGCACCGGGCGCGAGTTTCACCCGGATGTGCGCGTGATGATCATCCCCGGCTCGCAGGCGGTCTACCTCGACATGCTGCGCCAGGGCTGGCTGGAGCTGTTCACGCTGGCGGGCGCGGCGGTGAGCACCAGCACATGCGGGCCGTGCCTGGGCGGGCATATGGGCGTGCTGGCGGCGGACGAGGTCTGCGTCAGCACCAGCAACCGTAACTTCCGCGGGCGGATGGGCCACCGGGACGCGCGCGTTTTTCTGGCGAACCCGGCTGTCGCCGCGGCGAGTGCCATCATGGGGCGTCTGGCGCACCCGGACGAGCTGTAACGAGAGAGGGCAAGCGGATGAAGCTCGAAGGCAAGGTCTGGAAATACGGCGACAACATCGACACGGACGTGATCATCCCGGCACGCTACCTCGTGACGACCGATCCGAAGACGCTGGCGGCGCACTGTATGGAAGACATTGATCAGGCGTTTGCCAGCCAGGTACAGCCGGGCGACATCATCGTCGGCGGGCGCAACTTCGGCTGCGGCTCCAGCCGCGAGCACGCGCCGATCAGCATCAAGGGCGCGGGCGTGTCGTGCATCATCGCGGAGTCGTTTGCGCGGATCTTCTTCCGCAATGCGATTAACATCGGTCTGCCGATCCTGGAAAGTCCCGAGGCGGCGCGCGATGCACAGAAGGGCGACACGCTGACGGTGGACTTGGCGGCCGGGACGATCACCAACCGGCGTACCGGCAAGACCTATCAAGCCAGCCCCTATCCCCCCTTCGTGCTGGGGATCATCAACGCGGGCGGCCTGGTGCCCTATACCCGCCGCGAACTGGGTATTGACATTACCGGCTAGCGGAGCAGGCCGTCCTGCTCCGCACGGGGCAGGGCGGCCTGGTGCTTCGCGGCGTGGCCCTGCTCCTGTCGTTCCAACGGCACGATAAAGCGGATGCTCAAGGCAGAAAGAGGGAGTAAGGATGTCCACGCAAGAGAAGATGACTTCACAAGCTCCATTCGTCGAGGTGTACGACACGACGTTGCGCGACGGCACGCAAGGCGAGAACATCTCGCTTTCGGTCGACGATAAGCTGCGCGTCACCCGCCTGCTGGACGATTTGGGCGTGGCATACATCGAGGGCGGTTGGCCCGGCTCTAACCCGAAGGACGCCGCGTACTTCCAGCGCGTGCGCGATATGCCGCTGAAGAACGCGCGTGTGGCCGCCTTCGGGATGACCTGCCGGGTCGGCAGCCAGCCCCAGGACGACGCGAACATCCTGGCGCTGCTGGACGCTGCTACACCCGTTGTGACGGTGGTGGGCAAGACCTCGCTGCTGCACGTGACGGAAGTGCTGCGCACTACACCCGAAGAAAACCTGCGCCTGATCCGTGAATCGCTCGCTTTTCTCAAGGCGCATGGCCGCGAGGTGATCTACGACGCCGAACACTTCTTCGACGGCTACAAGCTTAGTGCCGATTACACCTTCCAGACCGTTCAGGCGGCGTTCGAGGGCGGGGCCGATCTGGTGGTGCTGTGCGACACCAACGGCGGCTCGATGCCGTGGGAGATCGAGCAGATCGTGCGCGCCGTGCAGCAGGCCTTCCCTGGCAAGCGCTTTGGCATCCACACCCACAACGACGGCGAGCTGGCCGTCGCCAACACGCTCGCAGCGGTACGCGAGGGCGTGCGGCACGTCCAGGGGACGATCAACGGCTACGGCGAACGGTGCGGCAACGCCAACCTGTGCTCGGTTGTGCCGGACCTGGAGCTGAAAATGGGCTATCGCTGCCTGCCGGAAGGCGCGCTGAGCCAGCTCTCTCGCGTGTCGCACACCGTCGCCGCGATCGCGAACATGGCGCCGGACAACCAGGCGGCCTACGTGGGCCGCAGTGCCTTTGCGCACAAGGGCGGGATGCACGTCGCGGCGATCCGGCGCAACATCGACAGCTACCAGCACATCGATCCGGCGCTGGTCGGCAACGAGACACGCATCCTGGTGTCGGACCTCAGCGGGCGCGGCAACATGCTCAGCAAGGCCGAGGAGTACGGGTTGAATCTGGACACGACCGAGGCGCGCGCCGTGCTGGAGCGGATCAAGGAGCTGGAGAATCGCGGGTTTGTGTTCGAGGGCGCCGAGGCGTCGGTGGCGGTCTTGATGGCGCGCCAGAAGCCGGGTTACGTGCCGCCGTTCGAGCTGGTCGATTTTATGGCCGTCGTTGAGAACCGGCGCGGGCGCGGCGTGTTCGCCGAGGCGACGGTCAAAGTGCAAGTCCACGGTGAAGAACTGCACACCGTCGCCGAGGGGAACGGCCCGGTTGATGCACTCGACCGCGCCCTGCGCAAGGCGCTGACACCCGTCTACCCGCAGCTTGCCGCGTTCCAGCTTGCCGACTACAAGGTTCGCATCCTGGACGGGCAGAACGGGACAGCCGCCACGACGCGTGTTCTAATTGACACGCAGAACGGCGCGGCTCGCTGGAGCACGGTGGGTGCCAGCACGAACATTATCGAAGCAAGCTGGCTGGCGCTGGCCGACAGCGTCGAATACGGACTCATGCTGGCGGATGGCAGCGTGGGAGCAAACGCAAAAGGCGATCTGTGATGCAAGCCAAAATCGTGACTTTGCCGGGCGACGGCATCGGCCCGGAAGTGGTAGCTGAGGCGGTCCGTGTGCTCCGGGCAGTCGCGCAGCAGGCGGGCCATGCCTTCTCGTTCGAGGACGCGCTGATCGGCGGTTGCGCGATCGACGCAGTGGGCGATCCGCTGCCGGATGAAACGCTGCGCGCCTGCGAGAGCGCGGACGCCGTTCTGCTCGGTGCGGTGGGCGGGCCGCAGTGGT
>DYEN01000480.1 GCA_020725705.1 Anaerolinea sp. | reverse complement strand
GGTCTCGAACGGCGAGGAAGCCGGCAAAGGGACCACGCTGGTCCAGGAAGCGGCGGAACTCTTAAGAAACAGCGGTGTTAATTTTATAGGCAATGCCGAACCCAAAGAGGTGTTGGGCGGCGCGGTGGATGTCGCCGTGACCGATGGCTTCACCGGAAATGTCATGATCAAGACCATGGAAGCCATCGGACAAACCATATTCCAGCTTGTGCGGCGTGAACTGCTGGCGGACACACGCTCGAAGATCGGCGGGCTGCTGGCGAAACCGGCGTTTCGGCGAGTATATCGCCAGATCGATCCGTTCGAGGTCGGCGGCGCACCGCTGCTGGGAGTCAACGGTGTGGTCATCATCGGGCACGGGCGCTCCAACGCCTGGGCGATCAGGAACGCAATCCGCCAGGCGCGCGCTGCCGTTCAGGGGCAGATTGTCGAAGCAATTCGGGATGGGTTAGGGCGTCAGCCCACATAATACGGGCCTGGACTGCAGGCCGTGAGGACAAAGGGGCTTTCACCATGGAATTCACACGCAACGGCTGGCCTCGTGTGGTTGTGACAGGAATGGGCGCGGTGACGCCGCTGGGACGGTTTCCTGAATTCTGGGAGCGGCTGAAGCGCGGCGAATCGGGCATCCGGCGCATTCAGTCGTTTGACCCGTCCGACCTCGAAGTTCAGATCGCCGGCGAGGTGGTCGACTTTGATCCCACCGAATACATCGACCCGAAGGAAGCGCGCCGCATGGCGCGGGCGTCGCAGTTTGGCGTCACCGCCGCGATGGACGCTCTGAAGGATTCGGGGATGACGCTCTCTGACATCGAAGCGATTCAGGATCGTGTCGGCGTCGATTTTGGCTCCTCGATGGGCGGGCACGATCTGGCTCAGCAGGCGTCCTTTGGCTATCGTTCACGCGGACGGCGCCCCGGCCCGTTCTCGCTGATCCAGTCGCTGCCGAACATTCCGGCCCACTACGTCAGCCGGGTGATCGGCGCGCTAGGGCCGCTGGTCTGCATTTCGACCGCGTGCGCGACGGGCACACACAGCATCGGCGACGGGCTGGACATGATCCGGCATGGCCGGGCGGATGTGGTCTTTGCCGGCGGTGTCGAGGCGATGATCCTGGACTACGCGATCGCGGGCTTCATCTCCATGACGGCTCTGGCGACGGGGTACAACGACTGCCCGGAGAAATCCAGCCGCCCGTTCGATGCCAACCGCAACGGCTTCGTCTTTGGCGAAGGCGCAGGCGTGATGATCCTCGAAACGCTGGAGCGGGCCGTTAAGCGCGGGGCACGCATCTATGCTGAGGTGCTCGGCATGGCGACGTCGTCGGATTCTTATCACGTGGCAGCCCCCGATCCGGACGGTCGAGGCGCGCAGAACGCGATGAAATGGGCCGTGCAGGATGCCGGACTGAATCCGCAAGATATCGACTATATCAACGCGCACGGCACATCCACCAAGGCCAACGACGCGATCGAGACGAACGCGATCAAGAAAGTCTTCGGCGAGCATGCCTACGATATCATGGTCAACTCGACCAAGAGCATGATCGGGCACCTGCTGGGCGGCGCAGGCGCCGTTGAGGGCATCGCGTCGGTGATGAGCCTGTACGAGAAGATCGTGCATCCGACGATCAATTACGAAACACCCGATCCCGAGTGCGATCTCGATTACGTGCCGAACGAGGCGCGCGAGGCTAAAGGGCTGCGCTATGCCCTGTCCAATAGCTTCGGACTGGGTGGGCAGAACGCGTGTGTTGTCTTCGGCGCGATCTAGTTCTGTGCTTTGATCGCGGACCGGACGGTCCGGTATAAAACAGTGCAAGGGAAGAGCATAGACGCTCTCCCCTTGCTTTGGCTCGCGGGCGCGCTCAGCCGGTGGGCGGCAGCGCCGCGCTGGCGACTTCCTGATGATATTGCGCTTCAAGGCGCCGCTGACTCTCGCGGGCGCGGGCGCAGAGGGCCTGTCCCCCGGCGCTGAGCCATTCCTGAAGGGTTGGGCTGGATGCGCTGCCGGATGTCACCTCGGCATAGATACGCGATCCCCAGTAGTAGTACCGCTTCGTTTCCGCGGGCCACGTGGCCCAGCCGCGGTTGATCACGCCATGACCGCCGTTGTAGCCGGCCAGTGCCAGCCCGGCGTGACCATCGGCGATTTCCAGGCCGCGCGCCAGATAGTCCATGCCGCGCTGCGCGTTCGTTTGCACGTCGAGCATGTCCTCACCGGGCGCGAAGTGGAAGGGCATGACCTGGAACAGACCCTGTGCGCCCGCCGGTGACGATACAGTTGGATCGCCGCAGCTTTCGATCTGAATCAGTGTGGCGATCAGGTTCGGATCGATCTGGTAGATCAACGCCCACGCACGGATCATCGGCTCCCAATATTGCACTTCACCTGTGAACACCGGCGACAGGGTCGCACGTGCGGCTTCTGGCCCGATGGGGCTGGTGGCATAGAACGGGCGGTTGGTGTCTACAATGGTGACCACGCGCGGCTCGTCCGGCAGGATCAGCGTGGCGCCGGTGAAAGAGCCGGAAAACCCCATGATCCCGCTCAGCGCCAGCAGAACAACGGCCAGACCAAACCAGCGGGGATGTGGCCGGCGGGTAACGACGTCCTTACGGGGTGGTTTCTGAGATGTTGGTGCCTGCCTGTCAGATGTGGTGGATGCTCGCTTCATTGATCGCTCGGAATTAGAACATATGTTCCTGTGCGGGTATCTAAAGGATACCCAATCTGGCGGATCGAGTCAATATCTCTGCGTTAGAATCTTCATAGGAATCGGCGCTGTTGGATGGCCCGCCCCGGTTATAATGAGGACAGGGACGGGCTGTTCCGGATGGGTTAACGGGGGAGAATGCGGCGAGGTTGGACGACTATCTGGAGGCGATTGACGAGCAGCTCGAGCGTGGCGATATCAAGCAGGCTGAGATCATGATCGCGCGCCGCCTGCGCCGCGACGGTGTTGACACGAGCGCCCGGTGTGCGCTCCTGCTGCGGCGAGCGCGGGTGCGGCTGTTCAGCGAAAAGCCCGACGACGCGCTGGCCGACCTGCGCGAGGTTCTGGCGTTGGATCCGGCGCTGGCCGCCGAGCCGGACGTTCGGGAACTGCTGGCGGATGCCCACTTCGCCCGCTTTGAGCTGGCGCCGCTGGGCTTCGCCGACCGCGCCGACGCGGATCGCGCACTGGCGTACTACAACGAGCTGGCCGAGATGCGGCCCGCACACGCCAATCGTGGCTGGATCCTGTACCAAAAGGGGCGCGTGCTGCTCAGTGCCGACCGAGTCGAAGAAGCGGTCGCGATGTTCTACGCGGCGCTCGAAGAGCCGTCGCGCATCGCCTCGCTGCCGTCGCTGTGCTACGAGCGGCTGGGGTTTGTTGAACTGTTCGAAAAGCGCAATCCGGCGGCGGCGCTGGCGTTCTTCGACCGCGCGATCGAAGCCTATCCGCCGCACGAAAACACCGGCTGGCTGGTGCAGCTTCATATTCTGCGGAGTAGGGCGCTGCGCGAGCAGAAAGACTATGTGGCAGCGCTGCAGGCGGCGCGGCAGGCCCTGCGCGAGGTCGATGCCAGCGCCCCAGACTACCGGCTGGCCTATTCCGAGGCGCACCTGGCCGTTGGCGAAGCCCTGGCGCACTTCCGCACGCGCGAGGAAGATGCCATTGATCATCTGGTGCGCTTCCTGCAACTCAGCCGGCGACCGTTGGGCGTCGATGTCACCTGGAGCCGGGTCTATGAGACCATTGGTGCTCTCTCGCTGCGACTGGGGCGCTACAGCGCCGCGGCGGATGCTTTCAGCACGGCGCTGGTCTATAATCCCTATCACCCTCTGGGAACGACGCTTGAGCTTCAGATCGCCCAGGCCTGTTACGACGCCGGCGATTATGCCCGCGTGATCGACACCCTGGAACGCCTGTGGGCTGCAGCAGAAGCGGACGGCGAGATGATCCTGGATTATCGCGTCTTCAGCCTGCTTGGTGATGGCTATGCTGCGACCGGGCAGTACGCGCGCGCCGCTGAGATGTACGGGCATGCGCTGACGCTGGTCCCTGCCGAGGGGCCGGAACGGGCTGCGCTGGTGCGCGCCCGCGATCTCGCGCTGGCGCGCACGCCCCTGCAGCCGGCAATGGACAAGGGCATGGCGCACCGTTAAAATGGGCGAACGGACCCCTGCGCCTGTTCGGGTATGGATCGATCGCGAATACGAGTGTGAACGAGGAAGCATGGCGGATTTCGAGCGCGTTATTGTAATCGGTGGGGGGTTGGCCGGCTCTGAGGCAGCCTGGCAGTTGGCCGAGCGCGGCGTGCCGGTCAGGCTGTATGAGATGCGCCCGGTGCGCTCCACGCCCGCGCATGTCACCGGCTGGCTGAGCGAGCTGGTTTGCAGCAACTCGCTTGGCTCGGACCAGCCGGATCGCGCGCCTGGCGTGCTAAAGGCCGAGCTGCGGCGCCTCGGCTCACTGCTGCTGCGTTGTGCGGAAGCGGCGGCGGTGCCGGCCGGGGGTGCGTTGGCCGTAGACCGCGAGGTGTTCGCGCGCAGCGTGACCGAACACATCGCTGCGCACCCGCTGATCGAAGTCGTGCGCGAGGAAGTCACCGCGATCCCGGATGGGCCGACCATCATCGCGACAGGTCCGCTGACCGCGCCGTCGCTGGCGGCAGAGATCGCCGCGCTGGTGGGCGAGGAGTATTTGTACTTCTACGACGCCATCGCGCCGATGGTGGACGCCGAGACGATCAACATGGACATCGCGTTCCGCGCCAGCCGCTACGGGCGTGGCGAGGATGAGGACGGTGACTACATTAACTGCCCGATGACGCGCGAGGAATACGAGCGGTTTGTGGACGCGCTTCTAACAGCCGAGCGGATCGATCTGCGCGACTTCGAGCGCGACGATCCGCAGTTCTTCGAGGGCTGCCTGCCGATTGAGCAATTGGCGGCGCGCGGGCGCGAGGCGCTGGCGTTTGGGCCGATGCGCCCGGT
>DYEN01000479.1 GCA_020725705.1 Anaerolinea sp. | reverse complement strand
CCCTGCCGCTCTACCTCAACGCGCTCACCGGGCGCGGCGTGCATCTCGTCACGCCGAACGACTACCTGTCGAAATTCGGCCTGCAGCAGATGGGTCCCATCTACCACTTTCTCGGCCTGACCTCGGCTGTGATCCAGAACCGCGGCGAAACGGACACAATGCACTCGTTCCGCTTCAACCCCAAGTGGATCAGCGATGACGCCCGTTTCCAGTTCCTGGAAGAGATCGACCGCAAGGAAGCGTACGCCTGCGACATCACCTACGGCACCAACAATGAATTTGGGTTCGACTACCTGCGCGACAACATGGTCCACTCGCTGGATCGGATGGTCCAGCGCGGTCACTACTACGCCATCGTGGACGAGGTCGACAACATCCTGATCGACGAGGCGCGCACCCCGCTGATCATCAGCGGCCAGGCCGATCAGCCGTCCGAGCTGTACACGCTGTTTGCGCGGCTGGTCCGCTCGCTGCGGCCGAGCAGCCCGGAGAGCATCGAGCGTGAAGAGCCGGATGGCGACTATGTAGAAGAGCTGCGCACGCGCAGCGTCTATCTGACCGAGCAGGGGGTCGAGAAGATCGAGCGTAAGCTCGCGCAGGAAGGCCGCCTGCAAGGCGATAATCTCTACAGCCCCGAGAACTCCGAGATGCTGCCCTATCTCGACAACGCCCTGCGCGCCCAGGTGGTCTACGAGCGCGACAAGGACTATGTCGTGATGAACGGGCAGGTCATCATCGTCGACGAGTTCACCGGGCGGCTGATGCATGGCCGCCGCTTCTCTGAAGGGCTGCACCAGGCGATCGAAGCGAAGGAAGGCGTCGAGGTCCGCAGCGAAAATCTGACGCTGGCGACGATCACCTTCCAGAACTACTTCCGCATGTACGAAAAGCTGGCCGGCATGACCGGTACCGCCGCCACCGAGGCCAACGAGTTCGACGAAATCTACCGCCTCGAAGTCACGGTGATCCCCACCCACCTGCCCTGCATCCGTGTCGATCATCAGGATCAGGTCTACATGACGCAGAAGGGCAAGTGGAAGGCGGTGGTAGCCGATATCAAAGAGCGCCAGCAGCGCGGCCAGCCGGTGCTGGTCGGCACCACTGCCATTGAAACCAGCGAGCGGCTCAGCAAGATGCTGGAGCGGGAAGGCATCCCCCACCAGGTGCTGAACGCCAAGCATCACGAGCGTGAGGCCGTGATCATCGCCCAGGCCGGGCGGCCCGGCGCCGTCACCATCGCCACCAACATGGCCGGGCGCGGCGTGGACATCCTGCTTGGCGGCAACCCCGAGGGCCTGGCGCGCGAGAAGCTCCGCAAGCGGTACAACATCGACGTGACCGAAGCGACCGAAGAGCAATGGCGGGAAGTGCTGGCCGAGGCGAAAGCCGAGTGCGCCCGCGACCGCCAGAAGGTGCTCGAACAGGGCGGCCTGTATGTGCTGGGCACCGAGCGGCACGAAGCGCGTCGCATCGACAACCAGCTTCGAGGCCGCTCGGGGCGTCAGGGCGACCCCGGCGAAAGCCGCTTCTACCTCTCGATGGAAGACGAGTTGATGCGGCGCTTCGGCGGCGATCGGGTCAAGGGCTTCATGCAGTGGGCCGATATGCCCGAAGACATGCCCATCGAGCACGGCATGATCACCAAGTCGATCCAGCAGGCCCAGATCCGCGTCGAAGGGCACAACTTCGACATCCGCAAGCGCGTGCTTGAATACGACGACGTGGTCAACAAGCAGCGCGAAACTATCTACGCCCAGCGCCGCAAGATCCTCACCGCCGAGCCGGCGGAACTGCGCGAGCAGATCCAGCGCATGATCACCGAGCACATCCAGACGCTCGTCGAGCAGTATACCGACGGCGACCCGGTCGACTGGGACCTGGAAGAGCTGCACCGCGCCGCGCTGACTGTCTACCCGGTCCCCGCCGAGATCACCGCGCAGACCCTGGCCGCCTACGATGACCCCGACGAGATCGCGCTCGTGCTCGTCAAGGGCGCGCTCCAGGCGTACGATTACCGCATCACCCAGTTCGGCGAGGAGTGGATGGCACAGGCCGAGCGCGAGGTTCTGCTCAACGCGGTCGATGTGCTGTGGCAGCGCCACCTGACCGACCTCGACGTCCTGCGCGAAGGCATCGGCCTGGTGGGCTTTGGCGGGCGCGACCCGCTGGTCGAGTACAAGCGCGAAAGCTTCCACATGTGGACCGAGCTTCAGGACGAGATCAAGACCAAGGTGGTGCAGGACATTTACCGCGTCGTCCCGCGCGAGCGCGCCATACCGCAGCTTCGCCTGACCAACATCCGCACAGGGCGCGGCGCCATGCCCGAAGCGCCGGTTGCCGCGCCGGAGCCGGTGCGCAAAGTGGGCATGTACGACAATGTCGGGCGCAACGACCCGTGCCCGTGCGGCAGCGGCAAAAAGTTCAAGCACTGCCATTACCGCGAGCTGCAACAACAGCGCCAGACCATCGATCCCGAAGCCGTCAAACACACGGTGCCGCGCCGGCGGCGTTAGCTTAAAGCGGCTCGGCGGGCGGCACCCGTGTGTCGGATGCCGCCGCCGGACCTACGGATAGGAGAACGCCGTGCCCGAAGCTGACGAGCTGCCCGATCCTCTGATGAACGAGATGGATCCGCGCCTGCTGGACCTGGTGCAAACCCGGCTCACCTCGTTTGTCCAGTGGGACCTGGTGCGCTTCTTCCACGAACACCCGCAGATCACAGACACCGCCGAGAATATCGCGCGCTACACCGGGCGCGACCTGCGCGTCGTCGAGCCGGAGCTGCTGAAGCTGGCGCGGCAGAACATCGTCGAGGCCGAAACGCTGACCGGGCTGCGCGTCTATACCTTAAGCGACGACCCCGCCATGCGGCGGCTCGTTGCGGATTTCATCGAGGCGTGCCGCGATCCCCGCTTCTGCATCAGGGCCACCTATCACGTGATCGCAAACCTGCATTGACGCCCCGAGGCCCGGTTGTAACCGGCCATTTGCCTATTACGCTCAACGATCGTTTAATAGAGCCAACCGGGCGCAGTCTGCCCGGTCAGCGGTTCGTGCCGCTATCCCTAACAACCGGACGGGATGCCTCACCCGGCGTCCGTCACCGGCGTCCACGCCGTCGGATTGAAAGCCCGGCAGCGCGCCGCAGGCAAGGGTGCTCGCGCCCATGCAGGGCTGGTAAGGTTTGTGCAGGCAATGATCAGGTTACCTGACTCGTCCGCCGATCGGGCCATGGCAGCGCTGCCTCTGACCAGCGAAATTGTGCTGCTGATTAACCGCAGGGGAATCATCCGCTTCGCGACGCCCAGCGTCGCCGAGCACTTCGCCGCCACAGCGGACGAGGTCGTGGGGCGTTCCGTGCTGGAGTATATCGCCCCGGATGAGCGCGCGACGGTTATCGCCCGCTGGAATGCCCTGCTCAACTCGCCGGACCACCTGTCGAGCGAGATCGTGGTCAACCTCGACAAGCGCTTCCGGCACAACCGCCCCCTGCGCGTCAGCGCGTGGCGGCTGCCCGGCGGCGAAGAATTCCTGCTGCTCTTTCACCTGTCGGATCACATCCGCGACCGCCTGGAAACGCTCTACGCTATTCTGACGGCGCTCTCAGGCGCGCTCACCCTCGACCAGGTGATAGATGTGGTGCTTGGCGAAGCCCTGCGCCTGATCCCCTGCGATCACTGTGCACTGCTGATCTTCGAGCCGGATGGCAGCTTCCAGATGGCGCGCTCGCTCGGCGCACCCCCGGTGGTGGAGTACAACCCGCAGTGGGATGAGCGCGAGACGCTGCGCACGCTGCGCGAAACGGGCCGGCCGCTGATCATCTCCGACTGCGACCAGGATCCGCGCTGGGTCCGCAGCTCGACCTCGCCGCCGATCCGGAGCTGGCTGGGCGCGCCGCTCGTCCACCGGGGCGAGTTTCTGGGAGCGCTCAACCTGGACAGCCTGCAACCGAACTTCTTCACGCACGAAGATGCAGCGCTGGCCCAGGCCCTGGCGACGCAGGTCGCCGCCGCCATCTACGCCGCGCGCCAATACGAAAAGGAACTGAACCGGGCCGAGCGCTTCCGCGCCCTGAGCGAGGTCAGCCTGGCCATCAGCCGCCTCGATCTGGCCAGCGTCCTGGAAGTGGTCTACCGTAAAGTCAGCAGCCTGATGGACACCAGCTCGTTCTACATCGGGCTGTTCGACGCCGAAGCGAACCTGTTGCACATCGTCGGCTCGTACGAGCAGGGCGAGCGCATCCCGGATAAAACCCAACACGCCAGCCAGGGGCTGACCGGGCTGATCCTGCGCACGCGCGAGCGGTTGATCATCTACGACACGCTGGCCGAACCCCTGCCCGACGCCGTGATCATCGACGGCGAAATGCCGCGCAGCCTGATGATGTTCCCTCTGATCACGCAGGACCAGGCGGTCGGCGTGATCAGCGTCCAGAGCTACCGGCCCAACGCCTACACGCAGAGCGACATCGGGATGCTGGAAACCATCGCGGGCGCCGTCGCCATCGCCATCGCCAACGCGCAACTTTACGACGCCACCTCGGACCAGCTCGCCGCCCTGGAAACGCTGCACCAGATGTCGCTGCAACTGGCGTCCGTCCAATATCGGGAGCGCGTCGCGACGCTGGTCCTGGAAGCGGTGATGGAGCTGTTCGCCCCGTCCGAAGTCTGCCTGTACCTCGCCAGCGACCCGCCCCAACAACCGGCGCTGTGGGAAGGCTGCCTGGACGGTGCCAGCGGGCAGCGGGTTATCCGCCCCGGTGACCCGGCCACCAGCCCGCTGGCGCAGCAGATCGCCGAGACCGGCGAGCCGGTTGTGCTGCACGATCTGAGCACCACCGGTGCCATCCTGCTCCCGCGCGAGCGCCCGGCGCTGGCCCTGGCCGGATATCCGCTGATGCGCGGCGAGTCGCGGCTGGGCGCGCTGGTTCTGCGCTACGACCAGCCTCACTTCTTCCGCGCCACCACCCTGCGCACGCTGGAACTGCTGTGCATGCAGGCCGCGACGGCGCTCGAGAACGCCCTGTACTACCAGCGCCTGCGCACCCGCCTGGACGAAGTCTCGGCCCTGCATGACCTGGCGCGCCAGGTGAGCTGCAGCGAGTCCTTGCAGGAAATGCTGGAGTTGGTCACCCACCGCATGCGCGATGTGTACGGCTGCCGCTCAGCCTCGATCGCGCTCTACGAGCCGGACACGAACCAGGTGGTCACGCGCGCGGCGGTGGGCCTCAGGCCGGAATATGTCGCCGCAGCGCGCTTTGAATATGGCGAGTTCGTCGCGGGGCATGTAGTCGCCACAGGCGAAGTGGTCTACGTGCCGGACGCTCTCGCCGATGCCCGCTTCCGCGTGATCGACCCGGAAATCCGCTCGCTGCTGACCGTGCCGCTGACCGTCCACGACCAGGTAATCGGCGCGTTGAGCATCGACAGCGCCAGCCCACATGCCTTCACCCCCGATCACGAGCGCCTGCTGACCATCGCCGGCAGCCAGATCGCCGCCGTGATCGAGACGCTGCGCCTGCTGAAAGAAACCCGCGAGCGCGCCGCCCAACTGGCGGAAGCAAACAAGACTCTTCAGGCGGTCGACGCCTTGCGTAACGAACTGGTGCAAAACGTCAGCCACGAACTGCGCAGCCCGTTGGCGCTGGTGCGCGGCTACGCCGGGCTGATGCGCGACGGCGAGCTAGGCCCGGTCACGCCCGAACAGATCGACGCGCTCGACACCATCGAGCAGAAAGCCGAGTCGATCAGCCGCCTAATCAACGACATTCTTTCGCTCGAAACCATCCGGCGCGACACGCTCGACCTGCGCCTGCTGGACCTGGGTGAGCTGGCCGAGCAGGCGGTCAACGGCGCGCGTCTGGTTCACGGCAGCCGGGGCTATACCTTCGTCTACGAGGCTGTTCCCGGTCGCTACCCGGTCGAAGGCGACCGCGACCGGCTGGCGCAGGTGATCGACAACCTGCTGGGCAACGCCATCAAGTTCTCGCCCTCCGGCTCGACGATCACGGTCCGGCTGGCGCCCGGCGCCGATGGCCGTTCGGCCACGCTGGCGGTTATCGACGAAGGGATCGGCATCCCGGCCGACAAGCTGGATCACATCTTCGAGCGGTTCTACCAGGTCGAGCGTGGCGATCGCGGTCACCGGGGCGGCGCGGGGCTTGGCTTGTCGATCGTCAAGCGCATCCTCGAAGCGCACGGCGGCTCGATCACCGTCGCCAGCGAAATAGGCCGCGGCAGCACCTTTACCTGCATGCTCCCGCTGGCAGAAAGGCAGCCGGACGGTGACGTTTGACGCCCACAAGGTGGTCGACCGCACCAGCGCCGTCTGGCAAACGCTCCGCCGCTGGCCCAAGATCGAGCTGCACCGCCACCTCGAAGGCTCGCTACGCCTGGATACGCTGGTCGAGATCGCGCGCGAATACGGGATCCCGCTGCCGGCCCACAACCCCGACGAGCTGCGCCCGTACGTGCAGATGACCGGCGCCGACCAGCCCAGCCACATCCACTTCCTCAGCAAGTTTGACGTGCTGCGCCAGTTCTATCGCTCGCTGGCCGTGATCGAGCGCCTGACGATCGAGACGATT
>DYEN01000478.1 GCA_020725705.1 Anaerolinea sp. | reverse complement strand
GTCGCGGGATCGACGCCGTGCTCGCGTTCCAGCGCGGCGCGGACCGTCTCGAGGGGCAGTGGGCGCAGATGCAGCGTCTGGCAGCGCGAAACGATGGTGGGCAGCAGGCGGTCGGTGCTCTCCGCGGTGAGCAGCAGGACGGTGCTGGGCGCCGGTTCTTCGAGGGTTTTTAGCAGAGCGTCTTCGGCTGCCGGGGTGGCCTGGTGAAAGTTGCGCAGGATCGCCACACGATAGCGCGCCTCGTAGGGCCGCAGCGCCAGGATCTGCTGCAGATCGCGCACCTCGTCGATCTTCAACGTCCCGCCTTCCCGCGCCGCTTCCAGAATCATCACGTCCGGATGCGCGCGCTTGAGGGTCAGCTTGCAGGCGCGGCACTCGCCGCAGGGCGGTTCCGGCCCGGTGCAGTTGAGCGCCGCCGCGAAAGCCAGCGCCAGCCGGGTTTTGCCGATGCGCCCCGGGCCGGCGAACAGGTAAGCGTGGCGGGCGCGCCCGTGGCGCAGGGCGCGGGCCAGATGTTCGACGGCCCACTCGTGCCCGATGACCGGCCACCGGGTGCGGCCAGCCGCTGCCTGAACACGCTCGTCAGAAGCCGACATAGTTCTGCGGGTTGACCGGGTTGAAATCGACGTCGCGCACCTCGAAGTGGAGATGTGTGCCGGAGCTGTTGCCGGTGTTACCCATTCCTCCGATCACCGTGCCCTGCGAGACGTATTGCCCGCAGCGCACGTTGATCGAATTGAGGTGTCCGTACAGGCTGAACGACGCGCTGTGCGCGATGACCACCACGCGCCCGTAGCCGTTGTTGTTCCACCCCGCGTAGACCACGGTCCCTGCCCCTGCCGCCATCACCGGCTGGTCGGGCCGCCCGGCAAGGTCCACCCCGTCGTGATAGCCGGGGATGAAACCGCGCATCCAGGTATAGCCGGTCAGCGGGCGGTTGTACGGCTCGGTTCCCCCTTCCAGGTTGGCGGTGCAGCCCCACAGCGAGTACGTCCCGCTCAACAGGCCACCCGCCGTGCCACCCTCGGTGAAGGTTCCGGCGCCGGCGATCCGGGCGTTGAAACGCTCGCCCTCGCCGCCGGGCACCACAACCCACAGCCCCTTCGGCAGGCGCGTGTCCGGCACGGAGCCGAACAGCGTTTCGTTATATTCCGAGTCGATGATGTCGTAGGGATCGACGCCGTACTTCTCGGCCAGCTCCCGGATGGTGATCTCCTCGGTCACTTCGTGGTACACCCCGTCTTCGGGCAGTATATTGATCTGCGTGCCGGGGGCCAGCTCGGCGAGCTTGTTGGAGCTGTTCGACCAGATCAGGGTATAGTGGTCTTCGAGGCCGAACTGGCTGGCGATCGATTCGAGCGTGTCGCCGGGCTGCACGGTGTACACGATCACCCCGGCGCGCTTGTTGTCCGGGCGGACGGTGAAGGGCGCTGCGTCGCGCCGGATCACGCGCGTCTGCGGCTGGCTGGCGGCGGGCGTCAGCAGCGCGGCGGCGATCTCGTCCGCAGCCGCCGTCGGCAGGACCGGCGGCTCGGCGCCCGCTCCGGTTTCGGCCCCGGCCTGGGCAACGGCAGCGGGCGTCGCGCTGGCCGCCGGGGTGGGCGCGGCGGTCGCCACCTCGCGGGCGGCCAGGGGGGACGCAGTTCCGGTTGGCGTGACGGCGGCTGCGGCTTGCGTCGGCGCGGGGGGCGGGGCCGGCTCGGACAGCGCCGCGTTCACGATGATGCCCACTCCGGCGGCGATGAGCAGAACGGCGGCCAGCGAAACGGTAATCCACAACACCCGGCCCGGCCCGCGCGGTGCGGGCGGGCGTGCAGGCGCGCCGGGGGACGCCGGGCGCGAGGGCCGCGACGGGCTGGTATCTTCATCGGAGATGGGCGGCTCCTCGGCCAACA
Source organism: Anaerolinea sp. (assembly GCA_020725705.1). Lineage (GTDB taxonomy): Bacteria > Chloroflexota > Anaerolineae > Aggregatilineales > Aggregatilineaceae > DYGX01. The sequence continues at coordinate 14,019 of DYEN01000478.1, read as the reverse complement.
GGCGCTCGGACGTCCGCACGGCGGGGCGCGGTTGGGTGTCGCCCTCGGCGAGCGGGGGTTCTTCGGCGGCGAGGTGCCGGGCGGCGGCCAGCCGGCGGCTGGGGCTGGTATCGTCGTCGGAAACCGGCGGCTCCTCACGCCGCAGCCGTTCGTCCAGGCTGGATGGCTCGCTCTTGGCGCTGTTGTCCGGGTGGTTTTCGGGTTCGAGCGTCATTCCGCGCAACTCCCTGCCATGCCGTCTGCTCCCCCTTGAGGCCGGGGATCGTACCGCACCCAGGGGGATCCCGCAATTGACGGGCGGTGGGCGTATGTGCAGCAGATTCTGATAGACCTCTTATTCATCTCTAACGATATCGGTGTAAAATAGGCGGGTGAAAGCAACGAGGGTGTCAGGAGGTGTGTGATGCCTCGGTACTCATACCGGTGTGAAGAGTGTGGGGTGCAGTTCGAGCGGACCCAGCACTTTCACGACGCGCCGATCACACTCTGTCCGGAGTGCGGCGGTGCGGTGCGCCGGTTGATTGGACCGGTGGGGATCGTGTTTAAAGGCAGCGGGTTCTACGTCACCGATCACCGCGCCTCGGGTGACAAGTCGTCAGACGGCGACTGATCCTCGCGCTCACACACTGACACACACAGCGCCCCATCTTCCCGGTCGGGCGCTTTTTTATGGCTGCGCGCCGCTCACAACCCGCCAAATACCCGCGAGAGCAAGTCCACGCGGTGCATCACCACGAAGGCCACCGCTGTCCAGGCGCCGGTGTAGAGCATCTGCCGGGCAGTCCGTGCCAACAGAACGAACAAAACAACCGCCGCGACGATGTCAAACGCAAGCGCTGTGCGTCCTGTGTAATATACAGGATAACCTTCCAAGAGCAGCAGTGCGACCGGCAGCGACGCGCACAACGCTGCAATCCAACCCTTGCCCCGCCCGTGCCAGACGATCCACGCGCCTGCCGGCGACGCCGCCGCGATTCCGCCCCAGTATAGAAACTCGCGGCGTGGAAAGAAGGCAAACAGCCTCATTGAGTACACGTAATAGGCGGCAAGCATCGCCACGAAGAACAGCGGAACAAGAACGGCGGCGTGCAGCGGCGTGCGGCTGAAGGCGGCGATCAGGCTCGCGGCGAACACCCACACCCCCAGATACGTCCCGATTTCGCCGATCACCGGTGCGTTGTCGAAGTGCTTGGCCGCCAGCCCCATGATCCCGCCCCAGGCCGCGACCAGCGCCACAGACGTAATCCACTGGCGTGCAGACGGCGAGGATCTGCGCTCAACAGGCGCTGCGGACGTAGGAACCTGCATGCTGCTCATGGCGCCGGACGGGTAGAGGATGAAGCGAGCTTCTTCCGTTAAGAATCAAAAGGCGGAGAGGGCGGGATTCGAACCCGCGGAGCGGAATGACCGCTCACGCGCTCTCCAGGCGCGCGCATTAGGCCAGACTATGCTACCTCTCCGTTCGCAGGGCCATTATAGCGGCGCGCCTGGGGCGGGTCAATACTGCCTCGCGCAGGGGCTAGAGCGGGTTATGGACCTGACGGGAAGCACCGGCCCTGGGTTGTCGTGTAGGGGCAGCACGCTGCGCCCGCCGGCACCTCACCGCGTATGTGACCTGGGATTGGGCGTGGGCCGGGCAAGCGCGGCGCCGCTTCTCCGCGATCCGGTCTGCAAAGTTCATGACAGGCTCGAGGGTGCGTCCACGAACAGCCGCGCCAGCCCGGGATACGGGACGAGTGGGATCACCTCGAACCTGACCAGGCCCGCCTGCACCAGCGGCAGCGAGTTCAGCGCGGCGTGGGCCTGCGCTTCATCCGCGCATTCCAGCACCAGCACGGCCAGCGAGCGATCGGCGCGGAAGTAAATCTCGCGCAGCGTGCCTTCCAGATACAGCGCCCAGACGCGCCGCGCCTCGGCGATCAGGTGCGGCTGAAAGTCGTCCGGCGAGGCGTCGGGGTTCTCAATTTCCAGGGCCAGGATCTTCATCGGTGTCTGCCTTTCTCTGCTGTGCCGGGCGATCAACTCCGGCAGGTGATCGGGCGGGCGGGACGGCTGTTGATGTTGAGCGGCATCCCCAGATAGGGCGAGGGATCGAGCGTGTTCGCCAGGTGCGACTCGTTCTTGAACGACCCGCCCGGCTCGCTCTCGACAATGCTGAAGTGCAGGTGCATCCCCACCGACAGTGCCCCGCCGCTATAATCGCCCTGGTAGCCGAGCAGCGTCCCCTGCTCGACCCACACTTCGGACGTGCCCGGCGGGAACGCATCCGCGATGTACGACGTGCGTCCGTCGCGCGAGGCCATGTGTGTGTAGTAGGTCCAGATGGTGTGGCCGGGGCGCAGCGGATCGTCGTGGCGGATGATCACGCTTGACAGCCAGCCGTCGAGCCGCGTCAGATAGCCCGCGTAGGCGGCCACGACCGGGACCGTCCCCGGCGCGCCATCCCCGAAAATATCCAGCCCGGTGTGCCGGCGGAAAATGTGGTAGGGGACGGCCGGGTCGCGCCATAGCAGGCCGATCAGCCCGTCGGTCGGCAGCAGGAACGGTGCGCCGGGGCACGGCTCGCGCAGGGTGGTGATCAGCGCGCGGCGGCCGGCAGGGTCGGTGAACCAGCGCCGGATCACGGCGCCGCTGTTACTCTGCGTCTGGCTGTAAAGGAAGACGGCCAGCGTGCCAAGGCCGACGGTTCCGCCCAGGCCGAGCAGAACAACCAGCGCCTGACCCCAGCGCGGCAGCCGGCGGAAACGGCTACGGGCGCGGTTCAGCATACACGCTCCGGCGGGCTTACTCGATCCATCCGTGCTGGCGCAGCCAGTTCTCGAGCTGGGTCTCGCTCGGCTCGGTGATCATCGTGCCGCGATCGATCCCACGCGGGCTGGCGCCGGGCGCGAGAGGCTGTGGCGGCTCGTAGGGGACAAGCTCCCCAGGAAGCGCCAGGATGATCGTCGGGACGGACTGAAAGCCGGTCCACTCGATCACGCGCTGTTTGGCGGCGGGGTCTTCGTCGATGTAAATCTCACGGTATGGGATGCCTGCGCGCTCGAGCAGGCGCTTGGCCGTGCGCACATAGGGGCAGGGTGAGAAGCGGCTGTACATAACGATCTCATAGTCCATCGGGTCAGGTTCACTCCTCGCAGATGTAGGTGAAGCAAAGCACGGTCGAGCGCCTACTGCCCGGCTATCGGCGGGCTGCCGTAGATGTCCGGCCGCAGGAAGCAGCGGATCCCGTTGGTGATTCCCTGGGCGACCAGCTCTGGCCGCTGGGTCAGGATTTCGCGGTCGTTGCGCATATAGCCCAGCTCGATGATCACGGTTGGGGTGTCGCTGGAGACTTCGGAAAAGGTGTGATAGAGCGTCATATCGTTGGTGATGCCGTAGTGGCGTGGCAGCCCGGTCGTCGCCCCGTACTGGCTGATGAGGCAGTTGAGCAGACGCTCGTCGGCGCCGCGTGTCGTCTGGCGCGCTGCTGCCGAGGCCGCGTTGTAACCCGTCCCGGCCGCGCCGTAGTCCGAGCAGTCGTTGGTGTGGATCGAAACGAGCGCGTCGGCGCGGTAGTTCTTCAGGCGCGGGTCGAACTCTTCCAGCAGATCGACCGTGTAGGACTCGCGCTGCAGGGCCGCGACGACCAGCCGCGCCACCGTGGTATTGATGCTCAGCTCGGTCAGGCCGTCGGGGCAGACGGCGCCGGGGTCTTCGGAGAAGGTCTCGTCTTGTGGCGCGCCGCTGTGCCCGGCCACGATGCCGATGCGCACCTCACGTACGTCTGTGGGCAGGGGCGACGGCTGGATGTTGATCAGATGCTGCGTCGCCTGCACCTGATTCAACCCGGCGCGGAAATTGTCCGGCAGAAAGGTCGGGCGCGTCCACAACGAGAAGATGGTCGAGACCAGGATCGCGGCGGCCAGCACCAGCAGGATGGTCCGCAGCGCCTGTAAACCTGCGGATGCTGCCGGCGGCGGCGGGCGGCGGCGCGCCCGTGCGGCGCGGGCCTGCGCCCCGGCGCGGCGCGGCGCGAGCGTGATCGGCGGGGCGGGAGATGCCTTTAGCGTCTGGCCGTCAACCGTCACCGCCATGAACAGGTCCGGATCGGCATCCCCGGCGGTATCGTCGTCCGCGTTGTCCGCGTCGCGCTCCGTGTCCTCAAAGAAGACCGGTGTCTTCTCATCGCGCGGCGCCGTCCGCCCGAGCAGATCGTCCGTGTCGAAGCGGCGGAACTCGAACTCGTCACGCGAGAATCCGTCAAACGGCGAGCGCCGCGCGGGGTCGCCATCGGAGCGCGGGGCGGATGGAGACCGGTGCGGATCGTCAGTCATGCGACACTCTCAACAGGCTACAGGTGCCCTGTTTATACCACATCTTGAGCAGGCCGTGCAGCCGCCCCAAAACACCGCGCCGCGAACCAGGCCCGGATCGCGGCGCGTCGCCGTGGGAGAGTTGCCGCGCTAAAGCTCTTCAAGCAGTTCCTTGTTGCGCACGTTCTCGGCCCTGCCTTCGAGCAGATAGTGCACCAGTTCTTCGGCGGCCTGGATGCCGACCGCGGCCTGCGCCTCGTAGGTGCTGGCGCCCAGGTGCGGCGTGTAAATCACGTTGGGCAGGCCCAGCAGCGGGTTGTCGGGCGGCGGCGGCTCGACTTCGTAGACGTCGATGGCTGCGCCGGCCACCCGCCCGCTGCGCAGCGCCTCGGCCAGGTCCGCGCTGTTGACCAGCTTGCCACGCGCCGCGTTGATGATCCGCACGCCGGGTTTCATCTTGGAGATGGCCTCGGCGTTGATCATGCCTTCCGTCTCGGGCGTGACCAGCGCGTGCAGTGAGATGAAATCGGCGCGGGCGTACAGCTCGTCGACGCGCGGGACCAGCGGCAGCCCCAGGTGTTTGGCGAGCCGCTCCGGCACGAACGGGTCGTAGGCGATCTCGGTCATGCCGAACGCCTGCGCCCGCTCGGCCAGCGCACGACCTACACGTCCCAGCCCGATGATGCCAAGCGTCTTGCCCCGCAGCTCGGTGCCCATAAACTTCTTGCGCTCCCACAGCCCGGCCCGCATCGACGCGTCCGCCTGGGGGATGTGCCGCGCCAGCGCCAGCATCAGCCCGAACGCCAGTTCGGCCGTCGAGACGGTGTTGCCGTCCGGTGCGTTCATCACCACGATCTTGCGCGCGGTGCAGGCGGCCAGATCGATGTTGTCCACGCCGACCCCGGCCCGCACGACGACCTTGAGGTTGGGCGCGTGCTCGAGCAGTTCGGCGTCCACCTGCGTGCTGCTGCGCACGATCATCCCATCCGCTCGCCCGATGTGTGCCAGCGTTTCTTCGCGTGTCATCTTGCCGGGCGCGTAGACCTCGAAATCGGACCGCGAGCGCAGGTATTCCAGCCCTTCCGGTTCTAGATCGTCGGGAATGAGTACAAAGTAGCTCATGGTCTCAGCCCTCTTGCGCCAGGAACTCGTCCATCGCCGCGAACAGCTCTTCCAGATGCTCCGGCTGGATGTCGCCCATATGCGCGATGCGGAACGCCTTGTCTTTCAGCTTGCCGTAGCCGTTGGAGATCATCATGCCGCGCTTTTTCAAGAAGCTGTTGAGCGCGCTCACGTCGATCCCGCGCGTGTTGCGCACGTTGGTGACGGTCGGCGAGTGGTAGCCCTCTTCCGAGAACAGCTCGAACCCGGCGCGGCGAACCCACTCGTGTGTCATCTGTTGCATCTTCAGGTGCCGGGCAAAGCGATTCTCCAGCCCTTCCGCCAGGATGTCGTCAAGCTGCCGGTCGGCGGCGTACATCAGCGCGATTGGCGGGGTGGCGGGGGTGTTGTTCTTCTGGTGGTGGCGGTCGATCTCCAGCACGTCGAAATAGTAGCCGCGATTCGTAACCTGTTTGGCCCGCTCCAGCACGGCGGGCGACACCGCGCCGAAGGCCATCCCCGGCGGCAGCGCGAAGGCTTTCTGCGTGCTGGTCAGGCAGACGTCAATGCCCCATTCGTCCGTCGGGATCTTCACGCCGGCGTAGCAACTCACCACGTCCACCAGGAACAGCGTGTCCGGGTAATCCTTGAGAATTTCGGCGTACTCGGCCACGGGGTTCATCACGCCGGTGCTGGTCTCGTTCATCACGACCGCGACGGCGTCGTACTCCGACCGGTGCAGCGCCTCGGCGAGTTGTTCCGGCCTGTTGGCCTGGCCCCACTCGACCGCCAGCACGTCCACCTGCTTCCCGTTCAACTGGCTGACCTCGGCCCAGCGCTCGCTGAAGGCCCCGCAGGTCAGGTGTAGGATCTTGCGATCGTCGCGCACCGCGCAGCGCGAGGCCGACTCCCAGACCCCGGTGCCCGACGACGTGTAGATGTAGACCGGGTTCGTGGTGTAGAAAGTCTGCTGAAGCTTGGGTTGCAGGCGTGCATACAGCTCGGCAAAGGCCGACGAGCGATGGCCGATCATCCACTCCGCCTGCGCCTCAAGTATCTCCTCGCGCACTTCAACCGGACCGGGAATAAACAGACGGACGTGTTCAGACTGCTTGGGTGACATGCTCGAATTCCCTCCACAAAGGCTCTGTGCAGCGGGCACGATGACGGCCCTGAGACCGCCGGGCGGCCAGGGCAGGACGGTTGTCTGTAGGATGGTTAGCCATGTTCAGCCAGCAGCGTCTTCAACTCGGCGATCTGCGGGATGGCGGTCGGGTCGACTTCGTAGGCGATGGCCGTGTAATAGCTCAGATAGTCGCCAAACTGGATCGCGTGCAGCATCTGTGCCAGCCTGCTCTGGCCTTCGGGCTGGAAGGTGTCGGCCATGATGCCGTTTTGCAGGCAGAGCTTGAAGGTCAGCTCGTGACGCAGCCGCACGCGCGGATGATCATGCTGGCGCGAGGTGATAAACAGCGCCGCAAGTTGAACGCCGTGATCCATCGGAAAGCCCATCGCCGCCACGACGTTGTGATCGGCTTCGGGCAGCGCCTCGAATTCGGCCCACGACTTGGCGTTCTCGTTGAATTGCCCCTTCCAGCGCCGCGCGACTGGCTCGAAGATCCCGGCGCCAAAGATCAGCGGCACGCGGCCTAGCATCTGGCCGGCAGTACGCTTGGCCGGGTTGGCGCTCAGAGGACTGTCCGCGCCGTAGATGGCACGCTTGTCGCGCAGCAGGGTGACGCTTTCCGCCACGTCGGCTTCGAGCGCGGGCGCCAGCCCCAGCCGGTGCGCCAGCCCGATCAGCAGGCCGAAGCTCCATCCCAGCGCGGCACGTGGCTGGCTGGCGTAGTCGAACTGCCACAGTGGGTAGCCGTGCCGCCGCGCGTGATCGGCCAGGGCGCCGCCGGTCGTGATCGCCAGCAGGTGCACCCCACGCGCCAGCGCCTGATCGGCAGCGGCCAGCGTTTCTTCTGTGTTGCCCGAATGGCTGCTGGCGATCACCAGCGTGTCCGGCCCCTGAACCCAGGCGGGCAGATCGTAGCCGCGCACCACCTGGAACGGCACCGGCGAGGTGGCCGCCACCAGCGCCGCCGTCAGGTCGCCGCCGATGGCCGAGCCGCCCATCCCCGCCAGCACGATCTGGCGCGGGGCACGGTGCGTCTCGGGGAGCGGCAGCGCCTGCGCGTGCGCCCAGGCGCGCTCGATCTGATCGGCCAGAGCGTCGATGTGCCCCAGCATGTTTTCGGGATCCAGCGCCTGCATGTGGGCCCGGTCTTCCAGATTCATCGCTTACCCCCTGTGCGGTTGCGGTGTATCGAGGGCAGACCTCGCCAGTATAGCCGTCAATACTACCGCATTGGCGCGCATTGTCCTATTAGTCGGGGCAAACAAAAAACCGGGCGCTGCCGCCCGGTTTCGCGTGTTGGCGCGGGGAAGAGCCTCAGTCGTCGAACCTGCCGTGCTCGCCCCCGGTGATGGTGTAACGCAGTTCGGCGCCGGCGTATCGCCCCGCATAATCCGTCGCCGTGATCCTTAATTCGGCGGGAAAGGTCACGTCCTGCCAGTCCGCCCGGTATTTGTTGCCGTTGTCTTCCATCATGACTTTCGACTGCCCGCCGAGGTAGGCGGTCAACACGACGTTCGGCTGATAGCCCCCGTTGAACTGCGCCGTGAACCACACTCTGCCCTGGTTCCTGTTGGCCTGCACCTGGAACAGCGTGATAACGCCCGGGAGCGGATCCTGGCTGTCGGGCGGGTTCTCAGGCTCCTGCGGCGGGGAAGGCGGCTGAGGCGCCGGCAGCCCCTCGTCATCATCCCCCGGACCCGGGTTGTCGCCAGGGTTGGGATCGTGGCCGTCGTCCGGCGTGCCGGGGCCACCTTCATCGCCGGGGGTGCCTTCATCTCCCGGCCAGACGGGGTCGCCGTCATGATCCGGGGTGCAGAACGTCTCGGTCGTCCCCAGCGCATTCAAGACCTTGCAGTACTCCTGCTCCAGGCTCAGACCGAATCCCTCGACGGCGAGCAGCGCCGCGATGCTCACCAGCATTAGCAGCAGCGCGTACTCAACCAGCCCTTGCCCGTGCTCGATTAGGTGTGGTGCGGATCGGAAATGCCGTATCATGCCGGTACCCCAGGATGAATCAATAAGCTCACCCCCAAGATAGCGGCCGAGAATATAAGTACAATAAAACGAGAATTAAGATCGAATAAAAGTTTGCGTCAGCGCGGGGGATAGAACAGATTATACATGCGGCGGTTCTTCTCGTAATAGCGCCGGCCGGCTTCCGTGATCGCCACGTAGAAGATCAGGGTTTGCGCGGTCTCGTCGCGGCGGAACAGCTCGCGCGCCAGGGGCGGATCGGCGTCGCGTAGCGCGCGCAGAGCGTCCCACGATCCCGCCGCGGGGTAGCGCCCGCCCTGCGCGTCGATGCCGCGTTGTCCCGCGGCATAGAGCCGGGTCAGCGTCTCCCATTCTTCGCGGCTGAGCAGTGAAGCTGACATCGTCTGCAATTACCTCGCTGCGACGTGCGGCGGCTGGAGTCGGACGACGATCAGCAGGCCGATCAGCGCGACCAGGGCGCGCCAGGCGGTCAGTGCCCAGCCTGCGTCCGGACCCAGCAGCACCACCATGATCTCGCTGGCGGCGTGCAGGAAGATCGCGCCGAACAGCCAGCCGATCTCCCCGCGCAAAAAGACCTGAAGCACCAGCCAGCTCAGCGCCGCGTGGAACGCCAGCGGCAGCACGCCCGCCAGCGCCTCGGCCAGCGCGCCGCCGACCAGCGCCCCCGGATCGTCGGGCCGCCCGGCACCGTAGCCCAGCAGCGACAGCCCCAACCCCGTCGCCAGCAGCCCGGTGTAAATCGTCTCGACCGCGCCGTGCCCCAGCCCGATCATCAGCGCCTGGGGGCGCGTGACCGCCCCGCGCGCCAGGTATTGGTAGCCGAGCAGCCGCGCAGTTTCCTCGCTAAACCCGGCCAGCAGCCCGAACACCACGGCGCGCACCGCCAGCAGATCGAGCAGCGGGCCGCCGAAGGTGCTCAGGACCACGTACTGCACGGCCAGCGCGCCGGTGTAGGTGATCACGCCGACGGTCAGCAGGGCGTAGGGCGTGCCGTGACGGCGGTGTAGCGCGCGCGCCAGGGCCGCGGTCGTCGCTACCAGCCCTACCCCCACCGCCAGGACAAGAATCCCGTAGAACAGCATCCGTGTTTTCCCTCATGGCGGCGATCGGCGCCGGAGAGAGTGTCGCCCATCGCGCCGCGCGCGTCAAGCGATCCGCCGCGCGAGTTGGCCGGCCTGGGAACTTTTGGCAGCGCCCAAGCGTCTGACTCACGGCGGGCAGTCACACGGTGGCCGGTGTCTGGCCGTGCGGCAGTGCCGGTGCCGGTTCTGCTACGATCGTATGTATCACGGCGGAGACGCCTGCCCGTGTCGTTGGTATCGCTCGCAATCTCACAAGGAGAGGAAACCCATGTTGAAGAAGATCACGCTTGTCGCCGCGGCGCTGGTGATGCTGGCAGTACCGGTATTGGGCAGCGCGGCGCTGTCCGGAGGGTCGGTGGCCGCGCAGGAGCCGTCCGGCCAGCGTTCGATCACGGTTACAGGCTACGGCGTCGCCTACGGCTCGCCGGATATCGCCCGCGTGGGGCTGGGGGTCGAAACCAGCAACACGGATGTGCAGGTTGCTCTGGAAGAGGCCAACACACGTCTGGCCGCGGTCATTTCGGCGCTGCGCGAGGCCGGAATTGCCGAGGCGGACATCCAGACTAACTACTTCTCGATCTACCAGGACTACTACGGTGGCAGCCCTGAGGGTCGTGGCGAGCCGACCTATCGCGTGTCGAGCAGCGTAAACGTGCGCGTGCGCAATACCGACCAGGTCGGTGAGCTGATCGCCGAAGCGGTGGACGCCGGCGCGAACATCGTGAACTTCGTCGAGTTCAACATCGCCGACCGGGCCGCGCTGGAGAGCGATGCGCGCGAGCTGGCGATTGCCGATGCCCGGGCGCGCGCCGAGGAGATCGCCTCGCTGCTCGGCCTGACGGTGGGCGAGCCGCTGCGGGTGGTCGAAGGTCCTGAGGTGTCCGTCATGAGCGACTTTTACGGTCGCGGTGGCGCAGGCGCCGCGGGTGCTCCGCCGATCGAGCAAGGGGCGCTGAGCGTCAGCATGTCGATCACCATCACCTACGCGGTGGAGTAACGGCGTCTGCAAGGACGTGGCTTGGGGGCGGCGCATGCCGCCCTCAACATTTTTACAGGATCGTCGTGCATTTTAAACAGGACTCTAATACCCCGCTATTGTCAGGCTCCGGAACCTGATGTTAAAATTGGGGCAAGATGAAACGATGCTTCCCATTCTCTTTCCGTCAGTTCCGTGCGGAAAAGCCCCTGACAAGGTTTCACGGCAACTTGTCGAGAGAGAACGCTGCGCTGGATAAGGGCGGTGCGGCGCTTGTTGTGCGCTCTCCGGCTGTGGCACCGGATCAGGTAAGGGGAGTGTAACGACGGTGGGAAAGTTCGAGCCACGCGCGGTATCGGCGCTCGACATCTTGCTTGTCCGGCGTCTGGCCGGGCGCAGCCTGCCGCTCGACATGGTGAGCGCGCTGACCAACGGGATCGGCGGGGTTGAAGAGGCGGCGCTGGCCGCCGTCCCGCTGACCGATCTGGGCGCGCCGACCCTCATCTTGCGGAATGGGCACGGCGGGTATGTTGGCCAGTTCCGGCACCGCCTGGGCGATCCGATCGCTCAGTTCTCGTTCTTGGCACCCGAGCCGGAAGAGGGCAACTGCCGCGAGTGGGCGCGCCTGTTGGACGCAGCCGTCGGGCAGGCCGGGCGGCGCGGCGCGCATCTGGTCTGCGCGGAAATCGCGGAAGACCACCCGGCATTTATCGCGTTCCGCCTGGCCGGGTTTGCCGTCTATTCGCGCCAGGTGTTGCTGCGGCGTGCGCCGGCAGCGGTCGCGTCCGGTGATCCGGGGGTGCTGCGGCCCGCGCTGGAGAGCGACACGTTCGCCATCACGCTGCTGCACACCAACACGGTCCCGCGCCTGCTCCAGCAGGCCGATCCGCTGCCCGAGCGGGCGGAAAACGGGCTGGTCTATGAGCGCGACGGGCAGATCGCGGGTTTTCTGGCAGTGATGGAAGGCAAACGCGGCATCGTGATCAAGCCGTACTTCCATCCGGAAGTCTACGATCAGGCGGCGGCGGTCATGCGCTCGGCCCTGATGCTGATCCCGAACGCTGCCGAGCGACCGGTGTACGTCTACGCCCGCGCCTATCAGGACTGGCTGCGCGGCGTGCTGGAGCAAGAGGGGTTCTTGCCATGGGCACATCAGGCCTTGCTGGTTAAATACACGGTCGTGCGCGCCGAGCGGCCCGAGTTGAGCGCGGTCGCCGCGCTGGAGCCGAACCGCCGCCAGACACCGGCGGTTGACGGACCGATCCATTTTCAGCCGTATAATCGAGATGGTCAGTAGCATCTCGTCAGACCGATGTCCGCCGGTAAAATGCGGGCCGAAGAACACACAGTGACCGAATCTATCATCCAACATAAGACTATGGAACGTCGAATCACAGACGATCTGGAAAAACTCAAAGCAGTCTTGCCCGGAAGCCTGGTTCGGGCGCTTGAAGCGGTCGGCCGCAATGACGACGACCTGCTGGAAGTGATCCTGGACCTGGGGCGGGTGCCCACCGCACGCTTCGTCGATGGCGAGGTGGTGCTGGACGAGCATGAAGTTACCGCCGACATGATCGACTACGTCGCCCAGCGCCTCGGCGCCTTTGACGACGACAACCGCGCCGGGATCGAGCGCACGCTGCACCGCATCAGCGCGATCCGCAATCGCCGCGGGGACATCGTGGGGCTGACCTGCCGCGTGGGCCGCGCCGTCTACGGCACGATCGACATCATCCAGGACATCATCGAGGCCGGCAACAACGTCTTACTGCTCGGTCCGCCCGGCGTGGGCAAAACCACGCTGCTGCGCGAGGCGGCGCGTGTCCTGGCCGAGTCGCGCCGGGTGGTGATCGTCGATACGTCGAACGAGATCGGCGGCGACGGCGACGTGCCGCATCCGGCGATCGGCCGGGCGCGGCGTATGCAGGTCGCCAAGCCGCTGCTCCAGCACGAGGTGATGATCGAGGCGGTGGAAAACCACAACCCCGAAACCATCGTCATCGACGAGATCGGACGCGAGCTGGAAGCGCAGGCAGCGCGCACCATTGCCGAGCGCGGCGTACAGTTGATCGGCACGGCGCACGGCAACACGCTTGACAACCTGCTGCTCAACCCGACGCTGTCTGACCTGGTCGGCGGCATCGAATCGGTGACGCTCTCCGACGAAGAAGCGCGCCGCCGCGGGACGCAGAAGACCGTGCTGGAACGCCGCGCACCCCCGACCTTCAACGTGCTGATCGAGATCCAGACGCGCAACCGTCTGGTGGTGCTCGAGGACGTGGCCGCGGCGGTCGATGCCAACCTGCGTGGCCGCCCGCTGCCGGTTGAGATCCGCACCCGTCAGGAAAACGGCGAGATCACGATCGAGTCCGCGCAGCCAGAGCAGCGCATCTTCGGGCAGCGCAACGGCGGGCGCGGCGATGGGCGCGCCGGGGGACGCGAGCCGGCCGGCTCGCGGGTCCCGCGCGGCGCCGGGCACGACCGCTTCTACGGGCCAGACACGCAGAGTGGCGCGTTTGAGCCGACCACCCAGGCGGCGGGGCGCAGCATGCAAACCCTGCGCGTCTATCCCTATGGCGTGGCGCGCAACCGTCTGGCGCAGGTCGCCCGGCAGCTTCACGTCCCGGTCGAGATCGTCGACGACCTCGACCAGGCTCAGGCTATCGTGACGCTCAAAAACTACTACCGCCGACGCCCGCGTCTGATTGTGGACGCCGAGCGGCGCGGGGTTTCGATCTACGTGCTGCGGGCCAACACCGTGACCCAGATGGAAGACTTCCTGGTCGATGTCTTCCAATTGTACGGAGATGATGAACTCGACCCTTTTGGGCGGGCGATGCTTGAGGTCGAGCAGGCGATCCGCCGGATTCGCAACGGCGCACGCTCGATCGATCTGTCGCCGCAGTCGGCGCAGATCCGCCGCAAACAGCACGAGATGGTGCGGGCGGCGCGGCTGGTCTCGCACAGCTACGGGCAGGAACCCAACCGGCGCGTGCGTATCTTCCGCGACGAGCCGGTCGGCCCGTAAGCGCGCGGTCAGGCTGCGGGAGTGATGTAGCGGGGCGGGGGTGAGGCATCCCCGCCTTTTTGTTGTCCGGCGCGCGGCGCCGGCGGCAAGTTGCCGCGCGGCGCATCCCCCCAGTACAATCCTCAGTGCAGCCGGTGTGTCCGATGCGTCTGGGCTGTCTATCCGCCCGGTCGAGCCGAGCGGCTAAGGAGGGCAGGAGAATGAGACGGGGTTGTTTCACAAGCGCGGTGCTGGTCCTGATCGTCCTAATCGCCGTGCTGGTCGTGCTGCTGGTCTGGCTGGGCAGCGAGCCGAACGGCATCCGGACCCGCATCGAAGCCGACCGGACGCGCCTCGCTGTGGGGGAGACGCTGGCGCTCAAGGTGACCATCGAAAATGTGAGCCTCGATCCGGTGCAGATCAACGGCGTCGGGCTGGAT
>DYEN01000477.1 GCA_020725705.1 Anaerolinea sp. | reverse complement strand
TGGCTCGTGTGCCGGCGCCGGGCGCTCTCTGGCCGGGAAGGGCTGGCGCTCCGGCGGTTGCCCGGGAACTGCAGGCGAGGTCTGCGGCGTGGATTCGCGCTCGGGCACCCGCGGGGTTTCGGTTGGTGATGTGAGGCGTTCGGGTGCCGTCGGGCGCATGCCGGGCACGCCCGCTGCGGGCCGGCGCCGCCTGGCTTCCAGTTCGGCGAGGATCCCCGGCTCGGGCAGCGGCAGGGGCAGGTTGTAGATGGACGGGGGCGGTTCGCCCGGTGCAAGGGGGAGATTCGACCCCGGCTCGCGCACGAACGGTTCCGGCTCAGGGGACGAATAGTCGAATTTGCGCTTGGTGACCCGCTCGAGAATCTCTTCGAAGAAGCCGATGATGAGGATCGCGCCGAGCTGCAACGCGAGGATGGTGCCGAAGGCTGTGGTCAGCAAATTGACCCCGTGCGCGACCGGGCCGGTGAACGTCTCGATCAGCACATCACCCACGCCGATGATCACCAGAAATGCCAGCACCCCGGCGAACAGTCCCAGCAGGACGATCCAGCCGCTGCGCTCTTCCGGGGTGGGTAGCATGGCGTTGGCCAGCGCGAACATGAGATAGAGCCACAGATAGAAATCCGGCTTGCTGGCCAGCTCGCGCGCTGCCGGGCCGATCACCGTGATGTCGCCGGTTTGCAGGGCAGCCAGGAACGCGTCGAAGTCGAGGATGTGGTTGCTGATGTACCAGATAAGGCCCAGCCCGACGATCAGCGGAGCGGCGCCGATGATTGCCAGGGTCAGGCGCCCGGCGTTCTTGACCTGTACGAAATTGAGCCGCAGTGTGCCGTCTTCCTGCGCTTCTGGCCAGACCATGACCCGCTCAGTCTCGACGTTGAGGGCGCCAGCCACCAGCCATTGGACGAACTCGTGGACGAACACACCCGGAAAGAGGATGACATAGTAGAGCACCGTTGCGCTACGCGGCTCGTTGGTCAGCAGCCAGCCCACACCGTAGAGGTGGCTGTGGATCCACCTCTCCGCGTAAGCGAGCGGAAAAAGCACCGCTGCCAGCGCGATCCACGGGGTGAGCAGGCTGCTGAGGTCCATATCTGCCCGGCTAGCGCAGACCTTTCGCCTCGATGGCGATCCGCACCAGCGCCACGAACGAATCGACTTTGAGCGACGCGCCGCCCACCAGGGCGCCGTCGATGTGCGGTTGGCTCATGAACTCGGCCATGTTCTCCGGCTTGACACTGCCGCCGTACTGGATGCGCATGGCTTCGGCGGGCGCTTCGCCATACAGCTCGGCCAGCGTCTCGCGGATGGCGCCGATGATGGTATTCGCCTGCTCACCGCTGGCGCTCTTGCCTGTGCCGATAGCCCAGATCGGTTCGTAGGCGATCACGATCCGCTCCAGGTCGGACGCGGGCACGCCGTCGAATGCCGCGCGAATCTGGCGATCGACGAACTCGCGCGTCTGGCCCGCCTCGTTGATTTCCAGGCTTTCGCCAACGGCGACGATGGGGCGTAGCCCGTGCCGCAGCGCAGCCTTGATCTTCCAGTTGACCATCTCGTCGGTCACGCCCTGGTACTGGCGCGTTTCGGAGTGGCCGATGATGACGTACTTCACCAATCCGGCGAGCATTCCCGGCGCGACCTGGCCGGTGTATGCCCCTTCGTCTTCCCAGTGTACATCCTGCGCGCCGACGGCGATGTCCGTGCCTTGGAGTGCCTCGGCCACAGCCGGCAGCGCGACGAACGCCGGGCACACCACGCGCTCGGCGGCGGTCAGGGTGCTAAGCGGTTCTTTCAACGCCTGGACGAACTCTACGGCTTCCTGGGGGGTCTTATACATCTTCCAGTTGCCGGCGATAATCGGCGTGCGCATTGCAGCAACTCCCTCGTGAGCGGGTTCGGATAAGGGAACAGGCGCCCGTCGGGAACGATAGGCGAGCGCCTGAACCGGGTCACCTTCATTATAAACGACGCTTCCAGGCGCTCGCAGCGCCGGAACGAAGCGGAGAAGGCGGCGGGCAGTTGTCCACCCGCCGCGCGGGTAAGCGATTGCGCGCTATTTGTCGTTGAGCGCGACCACGCCGGGCAATTCTTTGCCTTCGAGCAGCTCCAGGCTGGCGCCGCCGCCGGTCGAGATATGGGACATACGGTCGGCTAGGCCCGCCTGCTGCACCGCCGCAGCGGAATCACCACCGCCGATGATGGTTGTGGCGCTCGACTCGGCCAGAATTTCGGCGATCTGGAAGGTGCCTTTGGCGAAGTTTGGCATCTCGAAGACGCCCATCGGCCCATTCCAAACCACGGTGCGCGCATCCTTGAGGATCGCGCGGTACTGCTCAACCGCGCCCGGCCCGATATCCAGGACGCGCCATCCGGCGGGTACGCCCTCAGCAGGCTTGATGACGCGCGTGTTTGCATTGTTATCGAACGCATCCGCGATCACGACTTCCTCGGGCAACACCAGCTTGTCGCCGCTCTGCGCCAGCAGATTCCGGGCCGTGTCCAGCGCCTCTTCTTCAACCAGCGAATCCCCCATGTCGTAGCCCTGGGCCTTGAAGAAGGTGTTCGCCATGCCGCCGCCGATGAGCAGGCGGTCGCATTTGCCGAGCAAGGCTTCGATCACGCCGATCTTGTCGGACACCTTGGCGCCGCCCAGGATCGCGACAAACGGGCGCTCCGGGTTGGCGATCGCGTTGGCCAGGTAGTTCAGTTCCTTTTCCATCAGGAAGCCGGCCACGGCGGGTAGATAGCGGGCTACACCCTCGGTTGAGGCATGGGCGCGATGAGCTGAACCGAAGGCATCGTTGACATACACGTCGCCCAGTTCGGCAAGCTGCCGGGCATAGGCTTCGTCGTTTTTCTTTTCTTCTTTGTGGAAGCGCGTATTCTCCAACAGCAGCACGCCCCCGTCCGGCAGGGCAGCAGCAGCCCGCTGCGCCACCTCACCAACGCTGTCCTCGGCGAAGGCGACCTCGACGCCTAGCAGCCCCGCCAGGACCAGCACGACCGGACGCAGCGAGTATTTGGGGTCCGGCTCGTCTTTGGGACGGCCCAGGTGGGACATCAGGGCGACATAGCGCGGCTTCTGGTCCAGGATATATTTCAGGGTCGGGATCGCCGCACGGATGCGCGTGTCATCGGTAACCCGGCCGTTCTCGTCAATGGGCACGTTGAAGTCGACGCGCACCAGCACGCGCTTGCCGGTTAGATCGATATCGCGGATCGTTTTCTTGTTCATACGACAGGCTCCTTATTCAGCAAGCGAGGGCAGGGCTGTTACCGGCCCATGCCCCCGCGCGAATAGCAAACTCTGCGAAACGCTCCGTTCTAGAGCGCGTCGGCCATCATCTTCGCCAGGTCGGCGGTGCGGGCGGAGTAGCCCCACTCGTTGTCGTACCAGGCCATGACCTTGACCATGGTGCCCTGGAAGACGGTTGTGAACTCGGCGTCGATGATGCTGGAGCGCTCGTCGCCCTTAAAGTCCATCGACACCAGCGGCTCGTCGGAAACGCCCAGGATGCCCTTCATCGGGCCGTCGGCGGCCTCACGGAACTTGGCCAGCAGTTCTTCGCGGGTGGTTTCCTTCTCGATCTCGGCCACGAAGTCGACCAGCGACACGGTCGGGGTGGGGACGCGCACCGAGATGCCGTCGAACTTACCCTTCAGGTCCGGAATGACCAGGGCGACCGCTTTGGCCGCGCCGGTCGTGGTCGGGATCATGCTGAGGGCGGCTGCACGCGCGCGGCGCAGGTCGCTGTGCGGCAGGTCGAGGATGCGCTGGTCGTTGGTGTAGGCGTGGAC
>DYEN01000476.1 GCA_020725705.1 Anaerolinea sp. | reverse complement strand
GCTGACCGGCGCCGTGCGCTACCTGGAGCGAAGCTGGACCTGGCGTGGCGAGGTCGGACGGATCCAGATCGACAGCCGCGCGCGCGACCAGGTGGTGCTGGGCGATCGGGCCGCGGCAGCCCGTCTGCTGCAGCTTCTGCTGGAAAACGCGCTCAAATTCAGCGCCGGCGAAGCCCCGGTCTACCTGCGCGCCGTGCCGGTCGACCCGCAGCACGTCTGGTTCGCCGTCGAAGACTCGGGGATCGGGATCGCCCCGGAAGAGCAGGAACAGATCTTCGAGGTGTTCTACCAGGTTGACCGCTCACCACGCCGGCGCTACTCCGGCGCGGGCATCGGCCTGGCGCTGGCGCTGCTGCTGGCCGACGGGATGGGCACCGAGATCGAGGTCGACAGCGCGCCCGGCGAAGGCAGCACGTTCTCGTTCCGCCTGCCCCTGGTTGACTCCGGCCCGCCAGATCCCGCCCGCCACGCGTGATTTGCCCTTTCCGAAACCCGGATTGGCTTTTATAATCAAGCATCGATCCACCCCAGGGGAAGTGGCGGAACTGGCAGACGCGCATGACTTAGGATCATGTGGAGCGATCCGTATGGGTTCGAGTCCCATCTTCCCCACAGCGCGGGGCGCACCAGGGCGCCCCGTTTTCGTGCGTAAAAGCTCTGTTAGAAGTGCTGCCACGCGTAGTCGTCAGGCGGTACGAGGTGCTATAATCGCAGCGTTGCGAGACTGTGAAGGACAGAATGCTGAACATCCAAACGGAACACCTAGAGAACCACACTGTTCGACTGACCGTCGAGGTCGACGAGGAACGCTTGCAGCGTGCTATGGCGCGCGCCGCGCGTGAGATCTCTCGCAAGGGCCGCATCCCCGGCTTCCGTCCGGGCAAGGCGCCGCTCAACGTCGTGATGAACCTCTATGGTCGCGAGTACGTCTTGAGCGAGGCGCTGGACAGTCTTGGCAACGAAATCTATCGCGAGGCGCTTGAGCAGGCCGAGATCGAGCCGTACGCGCCGGGCAGCCTCGAAAAAGTGGACAACGACGGGCGCACTCTTACTTTTGTCGTGCCACTGCGGCCCACCGTCGACCTGGGCGACTACCGCTCCATCCGCGAGCCGTACGAGGTCCAGGAAGTCACCGATCAGATGGTGGAAGACGCCCTGGAAAACCTGCGCGAAGAACAAGCCGACCTCGAACCCGTCGACCGCCCCGCCGAGATGGGCGACCGCATCACCTTCGATCACATCGAGATCGTTGTCCTGGATGACGAGACGGGCGAGGACCGCGTCGCGAAAGACGACGCGGCGGAGAGCGAGGGCGAGCAAGACGAAGCCAACGAACACGACGAGCCTGACGAGCATGATGAGCATGATGAGCACGAGGAAGCGGGCCGTGTGATCTTGCATCAGCACGGCTGGGATCGCGTGCTGCGCGACGACAACCGGGATCTGTTCCCCGGCTTCTCGGCGCAGTTCGTCGGCGTCAGCGCGGGTGAGGAAAAGACGTTTACCTTGGACGTGCCCGAAGACTTCGACGCGGAAGATATCCGGGGGCGCACGGTGCGGGTCGAGGCGCGAGTCGGCCAGATTCGCGCGCGGACGCTGCCCGAATGGAGCGACGAGCTGGCGAGCAAAATCAGCAACGGCGAGCACGAGACCATCGACGCGCTGCGCGCCCACGTGCGCCAGCAGCTCGAAGAGTCGGCCCGCCGCCTGGCGGATCAGAAGACGCTCGAAGGGGCGCTGGAGAAGCTGGTCGCCGGGGCGACGCTGCGCTATCCCGATGAGCTGGTAGAAGACTATCTGTCCGACCTGGTGGCCGAGTTCGATTACTCGCTGCGCCAGCAGGGCCTGACACTTCAGGACTTCATGAAGATCACCGGCCAGACCGAGGAGCAGATCCGCCAGCAGTACCGCCCGCGGGCCATCCAGCGCGCCGAGCGTGCGCTGGCCCTGGGCGAGTTGGTGCGCGCCGAAGAGCTTGACGTCAGCGAAGAAGACATCGAAACCGAAGTGGACGAGATGAGCACCGCGCTCGGCGGCGACCAGGCCGGCCAGTTCCGACAGTTCCTCATGTCGGACCGCAGCCGCGCCAACATCGCCAACCGCCTGGCGACCGACCGCGCGACGGGACGTCTGCTCGCCATCGCCAAGGGCGAAAACCCACCCAAGGGACCCACTCCGAAGGCCGAGGCGCAGACCGCGCCCACGGAGCTGTCTGCGTTGGTGCCGCCGGAAGAAGGCCCGGTGACCAAGGGCGAGCTTCAGACCACCGGCGCTCCGGATGTTCCGCCGGAAGAAGACGCCGATACCGATCACGAGGCCGCTGCTGCGGAAGAATAATGTCTCAGGCGGCGCCGGCCAGAGCCGTGCCGGTGCCTGACTGCGAAGGGAGCGACTATGCTTGACTCGTATAACGGCCTGATCCCGATGGTCATTGAGACCAGCGGGCGCGGCGAACGTGCATACGACATCTACTCTCTGCTGCTCAAGGAACGCATCGTGTTCCTGGGCACGCCGATCAACGACCAGGTGGCGAATCTGATCGTCGCCCAGCTTTTGTTCCTCGACCGCGAGGACCCGGATCGCCAGATTCAACTCTACATCAACTGCCCCGGCGGGATGATCTACGCAGGGCTGGCGATCTACGACACCATCCGCCAGATCCGCCCGCCGGTCATGACCGTCGCCGTGGGGCTGACCGCCAGCTTCGGCACGGTTCTGCTGGCTGCGGGGACCAAGGGCCGCCGCTATGCCCTGCCGAACGCGACCATCCACATGCACCAGCCCTGGTCATCGGGCGGGGGTGGTCAGGCGTCGGACATCGAGATCCAGGCCCGCGAGATCCTGCGCCAGCGCGACCTGCTCAACCAGATCCTGGCCGAGCGCACCGGTCAACCGCTGTCGCGCATCGAAGAAGATACGGACCGTGACTTCTACATGACGGCCCAGCAGGCGCTTGATTATGGCCTGATCGATGGTATCCTTTATCCACCCGACAGGTCGGGTAAAGGTGACAAGTCTGAAGAAGGCAAGTCGAAGTGACTCAGTTGATCGGACCCCAACGCTGTTCCTTCTGCCGGCGCCCTGCTGACGAAGTGAACCGGCTGATCTCCGGCCCGGATGGCGTGTTCATCTGCGATGAATGCGTGCATCTGTGCATGGACGTGCTCAATGACGGCCTGCCGCATGCCCACGACGGCGAAGATTTCGTCGTCGAACACGTGCCCTCGCCGCGTGAGATCGTCGAGCATCTGGACCAGTACGTCGTGGGGCAGGAACAGGCCAAGCGCGTGCTGTCGGTGGCGGTCTACAACCACTACAAGCGCATCAACGCGGGCAGCATGAGCGCCGATGTCGAGCTGGAGAAGAGCAACGTCCTGCTGATCGGTCCAACCGGCAGCGGTAAAACCCTGCTGGCCCAGACCCTGGCCCGCATGCTGGACGTGCCGTTCTGCATCGCTGACGCCACCTCGCTGACCGAGGCGGGATATGTCGGCGAGGATGTCGAGAATATCCTGCTACGCCTGATCCAGGCGGCGGATTTCGACATCAAACGCGCCGAGCAGGGCATCATCTACATCGACGAGATCGACAAAACCTCGCGCAAATCGGGCGATAACCCGTCGATCACGCGCGATGTGAGCGGCGAGGGTGTCCAGCAAGCCCTGCTGAAGATCATCGAGGGCACCGTGGCGAACGTGCCGCCCCAGGGCGGGCGCAAGCACCCGCACCAGGAGTTCATCCAGATCGACACGCGCAAGATCCTGTTC
>DYEN01000475.1 GCA_020725705.1 Anaerolinea sp. | reverse complement strand
CGATCCGCTCGGTGGGATGGCCGACCTGGAGCGCAAGGTGCTACGCCGCTGCGCTCCGACCGCGATTGCGAGTGACCCGGTGCGCGGGTTGCGCGCGGTTCGCGCCAGCGTCGATTTCGGCCTGCGCATCGAGCGGGAAACGCTGGCGGATGTGCGCGCGCACGCGGCGCGGCTTGCCGAAACCTCGCCTGAACGCATTCGCGACGAGTTTTTGCAGCTTCTTGGTTCCAGCAAGCCGGCGGCAGCCCTGGCCGCTGCCCAGCGGCTCGGCCTGCTTGTGCCGGTTATCCCCGAATTGGACGGCCTGGATGCTATCCGGCAGGGTCCGCCGCACCAGTATAACGTCTGGCGGCATACGCTCCAGACCGTTGAGCGGCTCGATGCTCTGCTGCGGATCCTGGGGCCTGAGCGCGATGTCCGCGATGCGGCGAACATCGGCTATGGGGCCGTGACGATCGCGCTGGCGCATTTGCGTCCGAAACTGGCCGAACATATCGGCAGAACGTGGGCCAACGGCCGGACTCACCGCACGCTGCTGCTGCTGGCGGCACTGCTCCACGACACCGGCAAGGCCGAGACGCAAGAGATCGAGCCGGATGGGCGGATCCGGTTTCACGGTCATGAGCAGGTCGGCGAGCGGATTGCCGAGGAAACCGGCAGGCGCCTGCGCTTGAGCAACGATGAAACCGCGCGCCTGGTGACCATCGTGGCCCACCATATGCGCCCGCACTGGCTGGCCGAAGTCCCGCAGCTATCCGCACGGGCGATGTACCGTTTCTGGCGCGACACCGGCCCCGCCGGGGTTGATGTGTGCCTGCTGGCGCTGGCCGACTATCTGGCGACGTATGGAGTCATGCTTGACCAGAACGCCTGGCTCGCCTATGTTGAGATGATCCAGCGCCTGCTGAACCGCTATTTCCTGGAATACGAAAGCGCCGTGGCGCCCCCGCCCCTGCTGACCGGCCACCACCTGATCCGCGAGTTCCGGCTGGAGCCGGGGCCGCGCATCGGTGAGATACTTGAGCTGCTGCGGGAAGCGCAGATCGCCGGCGAGGTGTCCAGCTATGAAGAGGCGCTAAACTGGGTCCAGCACTTCATCGAACGACCGGGGCAGAATTAGCCCCCTACTCCGCTGCATCTTCGGGTTTGATGTGCTCGAAGAACCACAACAACGTTTTGCCGTAGCGCCGCTCGTCATACGGTTCCAGCGTGGCAAGCGCAACGGATTCCTGTTCCGCAGGGTCAATCTGCACGATAACGATCGCGTCTGGGTTCAGATGGTGCGGATGCTCGTCGAGCAGCAGCAGCGCGTCTTTCCATAGCTTTTTGTACTGGGGCGGCGCTATATACACATAATCGAAAGTGCGCGGCTGGCGACGGCGCAGATAGTCAAACGCGTTGGCGCGCAGCACCAGGGCGCGCTCGGCCAGGCCGGTATGGCTCAAATTCTCGTGAATGGTGCGCACCGCCAGACGATCGCTGTCGATGAAGGTGACATGGGCCGCACCGCGGCTGAGCGCCTCGATCCCAACACTGCCGGTGCCGGCGAACAGATCAAGCAGGCTCGCGTCGCGAATCCCGGAGCCGATGATGTTAAACAGCGCCTCTTTGACGCGATCCATCACTGGCCGGGTCGTGCCGCCCGGTACCAGCTTTAGCCTTCTGCCTTTCGCTGTTCCCCCGATGACGCGGATCGGCACGTGGCGCTCCTCACCCCCCGGTCTCGACAACTTCGCGTGCGGCGCGGATGTTCGATTGCGGCGTGGTGGTCATGATCACGCAGCCGGTCGAGAGGATGAAGCGACGGGCGCCGGTTTGCTCGATGGCATCGCGTGCCTGGGCGCGGACCTCGACCGGCGAGCCGAGATTCATCGGATCGTTCCGCCCGATGCCGCCGCTGACGGCGCCGGGAAACAGCACCTTGCCGGTGGCCAGATCAAGTTCGCTCTCACGGTCGTGCCAGTTGAGCGCCTGAAGCGGGTAGTCTTTGACGGCGTTCAACATCGGCGCGCGGCCATGCAGGTGCCCCATGTTGAACCACCATTCCGGGGGCAGCGCCTCAAGGATGCGCAGGTCGTAGGGGCGCCCGAACTCCAGGTACTCGGTTTCGCTCATGACCGCGTAGGACGCGTGCTGGATGGCGTAGAAGATGCCGGCCACACCGGTGCGTCGCATGGCGTCAATGAACCGCAGCGTGCTCTCGGTGATGGTGCTCAACCCGGTTTTCAGCCGGTCGGGTGCGGTGCGCATGTGCTCGATCACCAGTCCCGGCCCGGCGATGTTCTTGGCCTGCGCCAACGGGCTGAAGATGGTCTGGATGAAGGGCGTTTCATCGCCAAAGGCTTCTTTGAGCAGTCTAAGCGTCTCTAGCTGGCGGCCCAGCGCGCCTTTCGTGGGATCCAGGACACGTAACTCGGTCCAGTCCAGCGAGCGGTGGACCACGCGCTTGATGTATGTGCGTGTCCCTTCAATATCCCCTTCCCAGCGATCTTGCACGCCGTAATCGGTGATGCAAAAGCCGCTCGATGGCGACACTTTGACGAAGTCAAAATCCCACCGGCGCTGGAAGGCAACCGTCGCTTCGGCCAGATCGGCGGCGCGTTGGTCGTCGCCCGGCCAGTGCCGCCACAGGGCCACCGGCACGCGATCGGTCTCCTGTCCGGCGATGGTTCTCTCCAACCGCTCGCGTTTGGTCAGCGCCATCTTTTCACCTTTGTGTTGTCGACGCCAGAGATGGGACGCGAATCACCTGATAAACTGCTCCAGGAACTGAAGCTGTTGCTCGACCATGCGGTTCAGCATGACGTAGCGCCCTGGGGCTGTGTCAGTTTCTTTGGCGACTTCATCCGCGATCAACTGCTTGATCTTGAGAAAGATCTCGCGGGCGGCTTCGTTCTGGTTCAGGCTGCGATACGAAAGCCCCAAGCCCCAATTGGCGTCAATGTTATCAGGATCGTGGCTCAAAATGCGAGAGAATTTCTCAATTGCGACGTCGTGCTGCCCCTGGTAGTGCGCGCTCCATGCTTCGCCAATCAGGGCATTAATGTCTTTTTCAGCCATTTCTATCTCCGCTGTGAGGCGACTGGTCCGCAGGAAGAACCCCGTGAGAACGTCATGCATTATAGCTTAGGTAGGGCAGTTGGCAAGCAAGCCATATGCCCTAGCCGCCGATCATGATTTCGTCTGGCAACATCACAGATTGCCCCAGGCTCGTTCCTCTGCCGTCCTGAACGAAGAGCGGCGTTCCGGCCTCGCACGGCGCCGGGTTGAGCTGGCTACAGCGGCTCATCTGGAGCGTGATCCGGTAGCGGCCGGGCGGGATGGTATCCGGAATGCGGAGCCGGTATGCGTCGCGCACGTAGGTGTCGACCAGCGGCCAGCGCGGCCATTCGCTGGTGGGCAACAGACCCGGGTGGCGGCGCTGCGCCAACGGATACGCTGTGCCAGAGTCGGCGTCGATCAACCCCAGCGTAACCTGATAATCGGGCAGATCAGGCCGCCATCCACGCCAGTACAGCGTGAGCGTTACCGACTGCGTCGGCGCATCGAGGCGCGGTCGATTGTACGCCAGCAGATCGACGCCACCCTGAAACGCACGCGGCAGGGGAGCATCTGCCGGGATCACGACACCGGGGGGTGAGTGGAGTGTGAACCGGTCCGGCGCGAGCTGTGCCGGTCCGAGCGCCGCCGCGAAGATTCCCAGTATCCCGCCAAGCACGATCCATTCAGCCGTTCCCTCACCCGGCTGAAGCGGCAGGTCGTCGCTTTCATCAGCGGGGGGCGCGCCGTGTTCCTGGCGCACAGCCAGACCTACCAGCAACACGGCTGCCAAGGCAGACAGCAGCCAGCTCGCCGTGCGCCCGGCGGTGGACGCAAACGTGAGATGCAGTTCGTGCTGGCCCTCGGGCACGCGCAGCGTGATCAACCCATCTTGTGTGGTGCGTAGGCTGACAGGACGTTCATCCAAGCGGGCGCGCCAGCCCGGAAACATGAACGTTCGCAGCGTGATGTCCACCGGTGCCGCCGACCGAATCACAAGCCGCTCGGACTGTGGTGTGTGCTCGATGACGTCGACCTGTGTGGTGACCGGCAGGTCTTCGCGCGCGACCTTGTCTACCGCACCGGCCTGATAGGACGCGATCAAAGCCGGTGTCGTGATCGGGATACGCTCTACCGAGCGTGGGAGCAGCCAACCCGGCTCGCGCCCCGCCAGCGGCAGGCCGCCGGTGTCGCTGTGGACCAGCGCCGCCAGGGTGACCGGCTGCGCGCTTTCAGGTGCCAGGGGGCGCGGCAGGAAAGGCATCGCCGACCCGGCGATCCCCACGCTCAGCGCCAGCAGCCCGGCGGCGCCCTGCCAGCGCGGGCGGCGGGTTTCCAGCCAGTAGCCGAGCGTCGCGCCGACCAATGCCCAGCACAGGCTGGCCGGAAAGACCAGATCGCGCGGGGCAAAGGGGGGCCAGTCCCAGACGCCCGCCAAGTGGTCACCGAACGGCGAGACCGCGATGGCGAGCAACAGCGCCCCGGCCAGGGCAAAGAAGATCGCATCACGCCCGGCTTGCCACGTGCCGCCGGGCGGTTCCGTTCCGGCAGACCCGGCCCGGCTACGCCAAGTGCCGGCGCACGCCAGCAGAGCGAGCGCCGCCGCAACCCAGATCGCAACACCGAGGGATGGTGTCGGGGCGGGGTTGGCGGCAGCGCGATCGAGCAGCGGCGGGAAGGCGAGCACGTGCTGCCAGGTCAGGTGCCCGTTCTCCGCCAGCCCCGTTCCCTGGACCGGACGCCACTCTACAGCCGGGCGCTCGTTCCACGCGGGCAGCCAGTAGAACGTGCTGAGCATGAAACCGAGCGAATACGCCAACAGGCCATAGCGCAGCGCCGCGCCCGGCCGGGCGCCCGGCAGACTTTGCAGCAGAATCCACGCGAGGACGACCGCGCCGAAGATCAGATTGAGCGGGCTGTGCGCCAGCCACAGGCCGGCACATGCCCCGGCTGCCAGCAGCAGATCCAGGCCGCGCCCGGCAGAGAGCAGGCGATCGAGCGCCCATAGGCTGGCGGTTGCCAGCGTGGCGGCCAGGACCGCGCCGAGGTCGCCATCCAGGACGGGCTTGACCAGGGCAGTTTGCGGGGCGAACAGACCCAGCACGGCAGCCAGCAGACCCGCGTACGTCCCCCAGCGGCGGCGCGCAAAGCCGAACAGGGCGATTGCCAGGCCGATCAGGGCGGCAGCAAGCACAACCTTCACGCTGAATTCGGGGGCGGTTTGTGCCAGGAAGCGATGCAGGCCGGTGAGGTAGTGCGGCAGGGGCGGAAGATAGTTCCACAGCGGCGAGCCGTAGCCGGCGTTGAAATCCCCGGCCCAGCGCGGGTAGACGATCCCCGCCTGGAAGCTGTCGCTCATCTGCAAGGCGCGGGCAGCCTCGGACCGCAGACCGAGACTCCAGGGCAGGTCGGGCTGCATCAGCCACGGCGCCGCCAGCGCCGATGCCAGGGCGACAACCAGCGCGAGCGGCCAGTCGACCGCGCGACGTGTTCGCCGCATCCAGGCGGGTAAATCGTCGTATGCGATGTCGACCGGCCAGGCTGAAACCCCGGGTGGCTGCACGGCTGATGCCCTTTCCTGACCCGCGGAGCGGAGTGGGCGCCAGAGATTGGACGCGACCTGGCGCTCGACGCGGCGGGACTTCCTGGTATAATCTTACTCGATACGGCTGGATTCCGCCGGGAACATCGGGGCCTTGCCCGCGACGGCTACGGCGGCCGGCTTCCCTATAGCGAGAACGGCATGTCCGCACAAGAGACCCTGCTCAATGGCCGCTATCGCCTGATTTCTCAACAGGGGTCGGGCGGGATGGCGGTCATTTACAAGGCGACCGATCTGGCGCTTGGCCGCACGGTTGCCGTCAAGATCCTGCGCCCCAGCCTGACGAGCGATCCCGAATTTCTCAAGCGCTTCCGGCAGGAAGCGCGCAACGTCGCCAACTTGTCGCACCCCAACATTGTGACCGTCCACGACGTCGGCCAGGACGGTAACACGCATTACATTGTGATGGAGTATGTCGATGGCGACGACCTCAAGCGGCTGATCCGCGCCGAAGCGCCGTTTTCGATCGACCGCGCTCTGAGCATTGCCATTAAGGTGTGCGCCGGGGTGGGATACGCGCACCGGGCCGGGTTGGTGCACGCGGATGTCAAGCCCCAGAACGTGTTGGTTACCGACAACGACAAGGTCAAGGTCACGGACTTCGGCATTGCGCAGGCGCTGTCGGTCACGCAGCCGCTGGAGCGGCAGCGCGTGGTCTGGGGCAGCCCGCACTATTTCTCGCCGGAACAGGCTCAGGGCGAGCCACCCACCCCCGCATCCGATGTCTATGCGATCGGGATCGTCCTGTTCGAGATGCTCACCGGGCGCCTGCCGTTCGTCGGGGCCGATCAGCAAGAGCTGGCACTGGCGCATATTCGCGAAACACCGCCCCACGCGTCTGATTTCAACCCAAACGTGCCGGTGCATCTGGATCGCATCCTGGACAAAGTGCTCTCCAAAGAGCCTGCTTCGCGCTACCGCACCGCCGATCAGTTGGGGCGCATTCTAATCAGCTACCGTCGCCAGGGGCACTCCGCCACAGACGAAATCCCGCGCGTGCCCGATCGGGCGCCTTCTCCCGATACGGCTCCGACCCTGCCGCCCACCCCCCCACCGGTTGTTGTGTCGGGCAGGGGACAGGGCGGGGTGCCGGCCGGCATCCCGGCGGTGGTGCGCGCGCAGGCCGCGCCCGAAGCACCGACCAATGCCTACACGGGCTGGTCCTATCCCGATGCCAGCCGCGCGACGGCGCCGGTCATTCCCCGTGCCGGGGATCCGCGCCATTTCCAGCCCCCGCGCGCGCCGGATGCTATGCTTCAGTCTCGCTATCGCGCCACGGAACCGCCCCAGCAGCTTGACCTGGTCACGCTGGTGCTGGCGTTTCTGGCTTTCATTGCCGTGGTGCTACTCATCCCCTTATGGATCGCCGTGTACCAGGCGTGGACCGGATAGCGATGGCGTCGGGCCGGGCTGTCCGGGTCGCCGGTGTGCCCCGGCACGCTGCTCGCGCGCTCGCCGGCGGGTTTTCTTATACAACCCTAATACGGCCCGCGTGGCTCAAGCTGGTTTTCCACCCCCCCTTCCGGTATAATTTTGTTAGCGAATATGTAGGGAAATGTCTCGTTCTTTCGGAAGTGAGAACTGATGAGAACGAAAACGACGGACCGCGCGTGTAAATGGTGTGCGCGATGACGGCTGGAGGCTAAGCAGTGAACAATCGCTCTCGCAATGTGTTTGTCTACGTCCTGATTATTGCGGCCATTGCTGCAATTGTCTTCGGCGTACGCAACAACAGCACCAGCTCCCGAGAAATCAGCGTCAGCCGCCTGGTGAGCGACATCAACGCTGGCCGTGTCAGCGCCATTTCGATCTCGGACGATGGCGAGCTAACGGCGACATACGACAACAACGATATCCGCACCACGCAGATCCCCGCTAATGCGGATGACCCGGTCGCGGTGCTTCAATCGCTGGGTGCCAATCAGGATCGCCTCAACAAGATCGAGTTCGAGTTCACACGGCCCAGCAACCTGTTCAACTGGATCGGCTTGATCGGCACGTTTCTGCCTCTGCTGCTGATCGGCGGCTTCATCTATCTCATGCTGCGCCAGGCGCAGGGGTCCAATAATCAGGCGATGTCCTTTGGCAAGAGCCGGGCGCGGATGTTCACTGGGGACCAGCCGACCGTGACCTTTGATGATGTGGCGGGCGCGGACGAGGCGAAAGAAGAACTGCGCGAAGTGGTCGAGTTCCTGAAGGATCCCGAGCGTTTTATTCAGCTTGGCGCGCGCATTCCGAAGGGCGTGCTGCTGGTCGGCCATCCTGGAACCGGCAAGACCCTGCTGGCAAAGGCGGTCAGCGGCGAGGCGGGCGTGCCGTTCTTCAGCATTTCTGGCTCGGAGTTCGTCGAGATGTT
>DYEN01000042.1 GCA_020725705.1 Anaerolinea sp. | reverse complement strand
GACGAGGCCGGCCTGGGCAGCGCCCTGCTGACCTACATCCAACAGATCGGCGAGGCGATCCGCTGCAAGCGCGTCACGGTCGCCGACGGCACGTCAGACGCCGCCCTCTACGAGCATCACCGCTTCACCCGCGCGCACGTCGGGCAGCGCGTCGTGTTCAAAGCCCAGGAAGGGCGCGTGTTCTACAAAGCCGCCGAGCTAACCAGCTTCGACCCGCGCCAGATCGACGGGTGGCACATGCCGTTCGGGCGCTACCAGAACGCCCGCCAGGAATGGGACCGCATGCCGCCGGGTTTTTGGAACAGCGTGCCCGAAATTGTGGAAATCGAGACGGCGCGCCTGCACCTGACGGTCACCGGGCAGGAGGCCTATGCCCTTGTGCAACAAGACCGCGACTATGCCCAGCGCGCGCACATATCGGTCTGGTCGCGCCGCCCGCTCAGCCCATTGCTGGTCATGGCGCTGCGCGACTGGGCCGCCGGCCACGGCTATACCGAACTGGTCACGTTTGTCTGGGATTACATTCTTGCGCAGATGGAGATCGAACTGGAGCGCGAACCGTACACGCAGCACCTCTACGCCCGCACGCTGTGAGACAGCCGGTCGGCTCTCAGGCCGGCTCGTACATTAATGTTGACGTCCATGCGAAGAATTCGTATAATCGCGTGCGAATGGACTGCATGACATCGAGACACAACACAATGAGTATGCATCGGGTCTGCATGTGTCTGAAGTGGGGGCGTTGAGCCACCGTCTTCAGACCTGACGACCGCACAGCGAACGATCCGGCCAACGGCTGAACGGCGTGGCACACGCCCCCAAAGCGGGCAGAGAATCTGCTCGCGCTCACCGGGCGATGCCACGTTTTTGTTTGGCGCGTTGGCCGTTTGCATATCCGGCAAGCGCACGCAAGCAAGGAGTTTCAATGTCCACCGAACGTGTTGTCGATCAAAGCGTCATCCGCACCAACCAGGCGTCTACGATCACGCTGCTGGTGCTGGCCTTTGTGCTGTCCGCCCCGCTGCTCAGCGGCATCACGGGCGCGATCATGCTGATCTCCGCGGCAGTGCCCTCGCTGGGGCTGTTCACGCGGATCTACCATCACCTGCTGAAACCGGCCGGGATCGTCCGGCCGCGCGTCGTTCGGGATAACCCCGAACCGCACCGCTTCGCCCAGCTGCTGGGCGGTCTGATGGTCACAACGGGCACGCTGCTGGTGCTGGCCGG
Source organism: Anaerolinea sp. (assembly GCA_020725705.1). GTDB lineage: Bacteria > Chloroflexota > Anaerolineae > Aggregatilineales > Aggregatilineaceae > DYGX01. The sequence continues at coordinate 171 of DYEN01000042.1, read as the reverse complement.
CGTTGCGACCGCCGGCTGGGCGCTGATCATCGTCGTGATCGGGCTGGCGAGCCTCAACCTGTTCGCAGGCTGGTGCGCCGGATGCACGCTCTATTACTGGCTCAACCGGCTCGGCGTGCCGGGCTTCAGCCACTCGCGCTCTGAGGTGTCGCGATGATCGAGCGGGCGCTG
>DYEN01000474.1 GCA_020725705.1 Anaerolinea sp. | reverse complement strand
CCTGTGGCAGAGCGGGCTGGGCGGCGAGAAGCCGATGGACCTGGCCTATTTCAACGGCGTGCTGCGCAGCACGATCTTCCCGCCGATTGACCCCTGGTTCGCCGGCGGGTACATCAATTACTACTACTTCGGCTACGTGATCGTCGGCGCGCCGGTCAAGCTGCTGGGGCTGGACCCGGCCATCGCCTACAACCTGATTATCCCGACGCTCTACGCGATGACCGGCCTGGGCGTCTTTAGCATCGCCTACAACTGGGTCCGGGCGCGCGCCATCCGGCCAGGGCAGATCACCGGCGCCACGCACGACGCAGCGCTGCCCCCGGCGGAAGCGTCGGTGGTGCTTGAGGCGCTCCCGATCGAGCCGCCGGCGCTGCGCAGCGAGGCACGCCCCCCACGCGGCAGCGCCTGGGTCGCCGGAATCCTGGCGCTGGTACTGGCGATTGTGATCGGTAACCTGGGCACGGTGCTGGTGTTCGTGCGCGAAGTTGCCGCGCTGGATGGCTGGCAGCAGCAGCCCCTGTTGAGCCAGGTGGTCCGCGCGGAGTTGGAGAGCCAGCGCCCGGCGATCTACGACCGCTATTACCGGGAAGCGCTGGAAGAATTCCGCGACGACACCGGGCGCGACCCGGCGGATTTCGAGCTGGGCGCGCTCGTGGCCGAGGCGCAGGCGCGCACGGATGCCTATATCGCCGGGCGGGCCAAGCATCCCCCGCTGACGCGCATCTGGGATTACGGCCTCAGTAACCTGCGCGGGCAGCTTCGCGCGTTTCTCCGGGGGTTGGCTCGCGTGCTGGACGGCGAGCCGCTGTCGGTCTATTCCAACCGCTGGCACTGGGGGCCAACGCGCATTATCAGCGAGCTGCCCGGCGGCGCAGGACACAACGCCATCAACGAGATGCCGTATTTCACCTTTCTCTACGGCGATCTGCACGCGCACATGATCTCCATGCCCGTCTATCTGCTGGCACTGCTGTGGCTGCTGGCCGAGATCAACGGGGCGGGGTGGCGCCTGCGCCGCGGGTGGGGAGCCGGGCTGGCGCTGGCCATCGGCGGTCTGGCGGTCGGCATCCTGCGCCCGACCAACACCTGGGACTGGATCACCTTCCTGATCCTGGGCGTCGCCGGGCTGACGTACGCGGCCTGGCTGGCGGCGGCGCGCGCGACCGGCCACCAGCCCCCTTCACCGGTGGCCGAGCGCCTGTGGGCGTTGCTGCGACCGGGCCGCGTGCGCGAGCTGTGGCCGCTGCTGCTGATCGTGCCGCTGGCAGCGGCGGCGCGCGTCGCGTTTTACGTGGTGCAGCGCGTGCGGGCGGATGAACAGCTTCGGCGCGGCCTGCGCCTGGGCGAGACGCTCATCGACCCGTCGATCACGGTTGGCAGCCTGCTGCTGTGGATCGCGGGCGGGTTGGCGGTGGTGGTGGGCGTGTACGTGGCGCTGCTGATCGCGCTGCGGGCCCGGATCGACCGGCCCCGGCTGCTGGGCTGGCTGAGGCAGGTGATCGCTTTTGTGGTCGTCGTGTTTGTGGTGGCGCTGCCCTTCACGCGCTATTTCGCCACGCCGTATAGCTCGGTCAAGCCCTGGGAAGCAGAGACAACACCGCTGTGGGCGTACCTGTACATCCACGGCATTTTCATCTTCATCGTGATCTCGTTCCTGGTCTGGCAGACGGCGCGCTGGTTGCGGCGGGTCCGCGTGCGGGAACTGGAAGGGCTGGCCGTGCCGGTGATCGGGGTGGGGCTGGCGCTGGTGGCGATCGTGCTGTTCTCGATCGTGTTCGGCGTGCGCGAGGTGCCGGTTGCCCAGCTTGTCGTGCCGCTGATCGCGTGGGCGACGGTGCTGTTCTTCCTGCCGCGCCAGGCGCCGCTGTTGCGCGCCGTGTACGCGCTGATCGTGCTGGCGCTGGCGATCTCGCTGGGGGTGGAGCTGGTGGTGCTGGACGGCGACATCGGCCGTCAGAACACGGTCTTCAAGTTCTACTTGCAGGTGTGGTTCCTGCTGAGCATCACCGGCGGGGTCGCGCTGGCGTGGATGCTGCAGGTGACCTACCGCTGGGCGCCGCCGCTGCGCGCCGTCTGGCAGGGGGCGCTGGGCCTGCTGATCGCGCTCGGCCTGCTGTACCCGATTATGGCAACGCGGGCGCGCTTTGAGGACCGCTTCAACAAGGTCGAGACGCCCCTGACGCTCGACGGCCTGGAGTACATGAAACACGCGCGCCACTACGAGGGTAACGCCGCCTTCAGCCTGGCGGGCGACTACGCGATTATTCGCTGGCTGCAGGAAAACGTCGAGGGCACGCCGGTGATCGTCGAAGGGCGGCGCTTCCCGTCCGAATACGCCTGGAACGGACGCATCAGCATCAACACCGGCCTGCCGACGATCCTCGGCTGGCGCTGGCACCAGACGCAGCAACGCGGGCTGGACAACCTGCCCCTGCTGGTCCAGGCGCGCGAGAACAACGTCGCCGCGATCTATACCCTGCCACAGCCGGCGTTGGGTGCCGATCCGCAGCTGGGGCTGCCGCAGGCTGTCAGCGTGCCCCTGCAGGATGACGCGCTGGCGGACGCGATCCGCGCTACCTGGAAACTGCTCCGGCACTACGAGGTCGAGTACATCATCGTCGGCACGCTGGAACATGCGCTGTACGGCGATTTCGAGGCGGATCCGGTGACCGGGATGATGACCGCCGGGCACGCGCCGGGGCTGGCGAAGTTCGAGCGGATGGCCGAGATGGGGCTGCTGGAGATCGTGTACGAGGCGCCGCGCTGCATCGACTACGCGACACTGGCCGTTGAAGACTGTCCGGCGGAATCGATGTACTATGATCGGATTTATCGCGTGGTGCGCGGCGCGGCGCTGCCCGAAAGTCTCGCGGCCCGCTGAGCACCCTCAAGGGGAGTGAAACCCACGACGGTATGGACCTGGCATTGATCGGTGACTGGTTGGGCCGCGAAGGCGGCGGGCTGCTGGCGTGGTGGCTGCTGACCACACTCGCCGCCGCGCTGGTCTGGCCGCTGCTCTATCGCATCCTGGGCGGCCTGCCGGACCGTGGCTATACCCTGGCGCGGGCCGCCGGGCTGATGCTGGTCGGCTTCGTCTTCTGGTTCCTCGGCAGCCTGGGGCTGTTGCACAACACGCCGGGTGGCGCGGCGTTCGCGTGGCTGGCGGTCGGCGCGCTGAGTGTGGCGGCGTATCTGCGCTGGCCGGCGCGCGCGCCGGTTCGCGCGTGGCTGCGCGAGCACGCCGCGCTGATCGCGGTGAGCGAATT
>DYEN01000041.1 GCA_020725705.1 Anaerolinea sp. | reverse complement strand
CCGGCGTGGTCAGCAGCGTGTGTCCCGCCAGGGCGGCATCGCCTGCAAACAGCGGGTCGAGCGCCGCGACGAACCCGGCGGGTGGGGGTGTGATATGCATCTGCTCGCCGATGGCTGCCGTGGCGATCAGGAAGCGGATCAGGCTTTCGGTGGTGTGATCGGCTTCGGGCAGCAGGTCGTCAAGCAGCGCGAGCGCGCGCGGCCAGTTCCCGCTCTCCAGATAGATGCGGATGGCATCGAGATCCGCCTGGATCATGAGCTGGCGCCGCAGGCTTTCGATCTCCGCCGCAAGCGCGCGAGCATCGGGATAGCCGGGATCCATCGCCAGCGCGTCTTGTAGTTCCGCAGCGAGCTGTTCCAGCTCTTCCTGGCTGGCCGTGGGCCGCACGCGCTTGCGAACCCGTCCCAAAATGTCGTCGCGTACGCGCTCCAGCGGCTGGCGATACTCCGCCAGTGCCTGACGCAAGTCGGCGATCGTGGCGTAGCGCCGCTTCGGGTCGGGGTGCACGGCGCGGGTGATGATCGCCTGGATACGCGCGGGGATGCGATCGGCCTGCGGGCCGAAGTTGACGAAGAAGGCTTCTCCGTTCTCGTCAGATTCGGTCGCCAGCCGCATGCCCCCGGTGAAGATGAAGTAGAGCAGCTCGCCACACTGGTAGATATCGGTGGCGCGCGAGACCGGCGCCGGCGCGCCCAGCTCGTCGGTGAAAACGGCGTTACCCCAGTCGATGACCTTCAACTGGTAGCATTCGCGATCCCAAAAGAGATGCTTGGCGTCGACGTCGTTGTAGATCACCTGGCGCTCGTGGGCAAAGGCCAGCAAGTCGAGCAGCCGGTCCATGATCACCAGTGTTTCGAGTTCCGGCAGCAGACGATCGTCTTTTGCCAGCTCCAGCACCAGGTCCTCGACGATGACCCCCTCGGCCCGTTCCAGGACGATGTACTCGTGCGTGTGACCACCCACGCGGAAAGTCCCACCCCCGCACAGCTCGACCAGCACAGAATGGCCGGAGAGCCGCTCAAGCGCGTGGCGTTCGTTGCGGATGCTGACCTCTTGGCCGGCGCGCATCGGTGGCGCGTCCTGGGGCGCGGGCCGTTTGACGACGACGGGCCGGTCATCCTGGAGCGTGTCGTACGCGCGCAGTGTCTCGCCCGACCGTCCGCGGGGATAGATGTGATCGTAGCGATAGCGATTGTCAAACAGGCTCTCTGTCCGCCGCCCAGGGGGTCGAACTGACATGCCGTACTCCTGCCAAGCCGTTTTTGGTCGAGCTTCGTGCGCCCTATTGTACGCGGCTCACGGTCGGATTACCAACATGCACGGCAGAAAGCGTTTGCTTAGCGGCCCCAGCCGGCGACGTGCTGCGCGGCGATGGACGCCAGCAGCGCAATCTGCCACATCCCGCTGCGCAGCGGCTCGAGGTTGATGTACTCGTCCGGGCGGTGCGAGTTTCCGCCGGTCGTCAGCCCGACGGTTACGGCCGGCAGTCCACAGGCCAGCAGCGCGTTGGCATCGGTACTGCCGGTTTCGAAGCGCGCTTTATGCCCGGCGGCGTGCAGCGCGGCAGCGGCAAGCTGTACCAGCGGGTGCTCGATCGGGATCCGTCCGCTCGGCCGGTCGCCTACCACGGCGACCTCAAAAGCAACGCTTGGGCGCATGGCGCCGGTGACGATCTCGCGGATGCTGGCTTCCAGCGCGGCCAGCGCCGTGGGGTCTTCGGAGCGCAAATCGAGATACAGCTCGGCATGCGACGCCAGGCTGTTGACCGACTGCCCGCCGCTGATTAGGCCGATGTTGTAGGTGGTGCGCGGGCGGCGTGGCGGCGACAGGGCGATCATACGCGCGCTGGCTGCGATCAGCTCGTGGATGGCGCTGGGCTGCCCGAAGTGCGTCCAGCTATGCCCGCCCCCCGTGCGGCAGGTGATGTGCAGGCGCCGCACGGCGATCCCTGCGTGGTAGATCCGCCCAAGTGCCATGCCTTCCAGCACGATGCCTGCGCCGAGCCGACTGCCGAGCCGCTTCCAGACGGCGCGAATTCCGTCCAGATTGCCCAGGCCCTCTTCGCGCGTGTTGGCCACCAGCCACACATCGCCATCCGGCCGGAAGTCAGCGGCAGCCCACAGCCGCAGCAGACCCAACAGCCCCGCGACGCCCAGGCTGTTGTCGCCCAGGCCCGGCCCGTAGATACGCTGCTCGTGATCGTCGTGCCGGATCGTCAGGTCGGCGTCTTGCGGGAAGACCGTGTCGGTGTGTGCCGAAATCAACAGCGCGGGGGCGTCTGGGCGGCGCCCTGGCCAGCGGCCGTACACGTTTTCCACATCATCTCGCGCGATGTCCGACAGGCCGGCGGCGGAGAACCGCTGCGCGATATACGCCGCCCGCGTAGCTTCGGAGAAGGTCGGCGCCGGAATTTGCTGGATCGCGATCGCGTCTTCCAGCAGCGCGTCGATGTCGAGCGCCGCCTCCATTACCTGTGCGGCAGGCGAGGTGAGAAATGCGCGCACGCTGGCCTCTCCATCGGTCATCGAACGATCCTCACGTGTGCTGGCCCGGCAGGTATTGTCCGAAATCTGCAATGTCGCGCCGGGTCAGGTCGTGCTCTCCCAGCGCAAGAATCAGATCAAGCGGCAGTGTGATATGCTGAATGCCAGCACTCAGCGCCTCGATCACATCGTCGACGGACTTGAAGCTTGCCGCCAGGATCAGCGTCTGGGTATCACGCACGGCGTCCACGATGCGCTTGAGGACGAGTGGCGCATCGGGCACATCACGCTTGAGCCGGCTGTAATATGGAATGGCGAAGCTGGCCCGAACCTGCGCCGCAAGGAACGCCTGCGCGGGACTGTAGATGGCGGTCATCGCGCACTCGATGCCGGCCGGGATCAGGCGCGAGACCATCGCCAGATTCTCGGTGGTGGACGGGACTTTCAGCAGCACCTTGTCGGGCCGGATCTTGTAGGCGGCCCAGGCTTCGTCTGTGCGCGCCTCAACCGTGTCCGCGGTGAGCTGGTAGAACACATGCCCGTCCACAATCTCGGCCAGTTCGCCGAGCACTTCCAGGCCGGGGCGGCCGGTCTGTGCGATCAGCTTGGGGTTGGTCGTCACTCCGGCGATGAACCCGAGTTCTTGCGCTCGCCTTGCGTCGTCGGGGTTGGCAGAATCCAGGTAAATCCCCATACTGCGCTCCTTGTTCGTGTACAGAATCGACTTGCTCGCGCTCGGCATCATTATGCCGTAAGACCCGGATTTGTGCTGGCCCACCCCACCAAACGCGCGCGCGGGCCGGAATTTCCCACGCGCTCGCCACAATGTGGGAAAGGGTGGGTAAATTGCATGTGCCGAGTGTTAAGATCGCCGCCTGAGGAATCAAAAAGAATAAAGGCATGTGGCGCGGGTGCCAGGGCCAATATATGGGGGGATCATCGCCGCTCGGACACCATCTGTAGGTGTCGCAGCTGCCGGGACTTCTTGCGCGCCCGGCGGTATGGGCCGCCATGATCGGCGGCGCGCTGGCAAGACGGGTTTGACTTGTCTGTTCGTGAACTGTCACTATAATCGCGGGTTAAGCAATGTTAAAGAGGCGCGAGCAGCGGCACGACGCGCAGACAGATACGGCACGAGGGGGACGTATGGGGGCGACGAGTGTCTTGCTCATTGAGAGCGCTCGCACAAACGGGATATCGTTTGCTGACGCCCTGAAAAGCAGATACCAGGTGCGCATCGCCCACTCAGGCAAACAAGGTCTGGCGATGGTGCAGGCCAACCGTCCGGATGTGGTGGTTCTGGATGCTGCCTCGTTGCGGACGTCCGGCAACCGCATTGTGGCCCGCTTGCGCGCCCTGTACAATGAATTGCCGATCATCCACATCCGGCCCAGTGATAAGGGCGGCGGAGAGAGCATGGCCGATGTGCTGCTGGTCCCTCCGTTTACCGCGCGCAAGCTGATCAACCGCATCGAGCGCTTCGCGTCACCTGCCCAAGGCGACCGCCTGGAAGTGGGGCCGTTCTGCCTGAGCCGCCAGCAGCAGACCCTGACAACGCCCACGACCGAGAAGAAACTGACGCCCAAGCTGGTGGCGCTGATGGAGCTGTTCATGCAGAACCCGAATGTAACGCTGGAACGGCGCCACATTATGCAGACGATCTGGAACACTGACTACATGGGCGACACGCGCACGCTGGACGTGCACATCCGGTGGATCCGCAAGGTGGTCGAGCCGGATCCACGCAAACCGCAGTATATCCAGACGGTGCGCGGGGTGGGGTATCGCTTTAGCCTGCCGGCCGAAGGCGGCGCGGCGTCCCCGGCCCCTGTCGGTTAGCGCAACGCCAGTCTTTTCGGCTCAAACACAAAAAGGCATCCCGCGTAGGATGCCTTTATGGTCAGAGTCGCAAGTCAGCCGCAGAGCTTACCGGTTAGCGCTGAGCCTCAAGCTGGGCCAGACGTTTCATCAAGCGGCTCTTGCGACGTGCGACATTGTTCTTGTGCAGCACGCCCTTATTGGCCGCCTTATCCAGCGCCCGAATGGCGTCGATCGTCGCCTGGCGCGCCTGTTCAATATCCCCGGCCTGGATCGCGGCCTGGGCCTGCTTGTACTCGGTGCGCGTGCGCGAGCGCCACATCCGATTGCGAAGGCGCTTCTTCTCGTTGCTGCGAATACGCTTGAGTGCAGACTTGTGATTAGCCAACAGTAAGTCTCCAGTCGTGCTATGGTTTTGGACTGACAAGCGAGCGCATTGTACCAAAACGTCGGGTGGTTGTCCAGAGCCGCTTGCAGCTTGGGCGAGAGCATGCTCCGCGTTCTACTCCAGCAGCGGCGTCCGGACCGAGTAGGGCAGGTGAGATTCGAACTCACACGAGGTTCCCCTCAGCGGATTTTAAGTCCGCGGCGTCTACCGTTCCGCCACTGCCCCGTCACGTCGTTTCGCGTGTGAGCGTCTCACAGTGTAGCATGTCACCCGGTGAGCGTCAATGCGATCACGGCCGGTTTTCCCCGCGTGCCGCGGGCAGGCGAAGCGTGAACGTGGTCCCTTCCCCTTCGACGCTGGTGAAGGTCAGGCGTCCGCCCATCGCCTCAATCTCGGTCTTCGCCAGGTACAGGCTCAGGCCATAGCCGAATTCGGCGAGAATCTCCGGCTGGTTTGCCCGCTGAAAAGGCGCAAAGACACGTCCGCGTTCGCTTTCGCGGATTCCGACGCCGCCGTCGGCCACTTCGATGCGCACCGTACGTCCGCGGCTCATCGTCCCGGCCTGGATGCGGATCGGTGTATCGGGCGGGCTGTACATCAGGCTGTTGCGCAGCATATCGCGCAGCGCCAGGGCGAGATGCTGGCGCGAGGCCAGGACCATCGTGTCCGGCGGGATGACGATCTTGATGCGGGCGCGGTGGTTCGTTCCCGGTTCGTCTGTTTCGAGTATCCCCTGTGTGTCCAGGTCTTCCAGCAGGTCGTCCACGAAGTCCGCCAGCTCGATGGGGCGCTGCGCGGCTGCTACTGCCTTGCCGAGCTGGCCTGTGCGAATGACTTCCAGGCGGTGCAGCGCGCCCAGCAGCAGTTCCAGCCGGAACATGTGGATCGAGATGATACGCGCGAAGCCACCCACACGCTGCGCCAGTGATTCGACCGTCAGGGTTGCCTTGCGGTGCGCGAGAGTCTGCTCGATCAGCCGGGCGTGTCCCCGCGTGCTGGACACCGTCATGGCCGCTTCGTCGCGAAACATGCTGAGCAGTTCGGTGAGCGAGGACCAATCGGGCTGCTCCAGAACCACCAGCGTGCAGGCTGTGCCGTCGTCGAGTGCGATGGCGCCGGCCCAGCAGGGGGTATAGGCCCCACCGATCCAGGTATGGAAGCGCAGCGGCGCCGCCTGACGGAGCGCCCGCCGGCGGATTTCATCGGCAGGCGGGCTGTCGCCGCGCGACGCATCCAGCCAGGCCGCGACTGCCGGCCATCCCTCGGCGCGGAAGCGGACGAGCTGTGGACCCAACAGCGCGCGCGCCGCCTCGTTATCCACAATCAGCCGGTCGCGCTCGTCGAAGATCAGGACCGCGTGGCCAAGCGCGTCGAGCACGGCGCGCAGGTCAAGCTTGCCGGTGGAACCGCCAGCGTCTGCCATTTGTCCGCCCGGTGCACCCCTAGCGCTCGTTGCGCTCGCGCAGATGCGGGAAGAGCAGCACCTCGCGGATGGTGCTCTTGTCCGTCATCAGCATCACCAGCCGGTCGACGCCGATCCCGCAGCCACCGCACGGAGGCATCCCGTAGCGCATCGCGCGCAGATAGTCCTCGTCTACCGGCGTGGCCTCGTCCTCTTCGGCTCCATACAGGCGACCCATTTCCACAAAGCGCGCCTCTTGATCCAGCGGGTCGTTCAACTCGGTGAAGGCGTTGCCCATTTCCATCCCGCCGATGAAAAGCTCGAACCGCTCCACGTGGGTTGGATCACCCGGCACGGTCTTGGCGAAGGGCGAGATATCTCGCGGGTAGTCGAGGATGAACGTTGGCTGGATCAGGGTTGGCTCGACGGTATCACCCAGCAGCGTGTCGACCAGCTTGCCCCAGGTGTGCTTGGGCGGCGCCGCCAGCCCGGCGCGCTGCATGGCCGCGCCGAGGGTTTGAGCATCCGGATGCTCGATGTAGTCGATGCCGGTGCGTTCGCGGATGGCGTCACGCAGGGTGATGCGTGTCCACGGCGGCGTCAGATCGATGGTATGCCCTTCGTAGTGGATGGTCGTGCTGCCGGTCACTTGCTCGGCGACAAACGCGATCAGCCGCTCGGTGAGGTCCATCATCCCGTGATAATCGGTATAGGCCTGATAGAACTCAAGCTGGGTGAATTCGGGGTTGTGCTTAAAGCTGACGCCCTCATTACGAAAGTCGCGCCCGATCTCGTACACGGCGTCGTACATGCCCACCAGCAGCCGCTTGAGATACAGCTCGAAGCTGATGCGCAGGTACAGGTCCTGGTGTAGCTGATTGTGATGCGTGATGAACGGGCGCGCAGCCGCCCCGCCGTAGAGAGGCTGCAGGATCGGCGTCTCGACTTCCAGAAAGCCTTCCTCATCCAGGAACTGGCGCAGGGCGTTGATGGTGCGTGCCCGCGCGCGAAACACTGCGCGCGTGTCCGGGTTAACCGCCAGATCGGCGTAGCGCTGCCGGTAGCGTTCTTCGACATCGCTGAACGCCCCAAAACGCTCGACCGTCCCGTCTTCGCGCACACGCTCTTTGATGACCGGCAGCGGGCTAAGCGCCTTGGCGAGCACGGTCAGCTCGTCGACCAGGACGCTGATTTCACCGGCGCGGGTACGCATCATCGTGCCCGACGCCTGAACAAAATCGCCCAGGTCCAGATCCTGCCGGATCATCTCGTAGGTGCTTTCGCCGACCTTGTCGATGCGCACGAATAATTGCAGGCGTCCTGCGCCGTCCTCGATATGCGCGAAGTAGACCTTGCCCTTGAGGTTCTGGCGAACGATCCGCCCGGTGACCGTGACGGCGATCGGCTCCGGCTCGCTGGTCGCCTGGCGTTCGGCGGCTTCGAAGGCGCGCGCAGCTTCAACGGTGGTGTGCGTGCGCACGACCCGGTTGGGGTAGGGGTCGATCTGGCGTCGGCGCAGGTTGTTGAGCTTGTCCAGCCGCTCCTGCTCCAGGTTATTGGATGGCGTCCACATCGCGAAATCCTGCTCTCCTCGCTGGATAGAGCCGGCCCGCTTTTGGGGCAGCGGGCGGCGTTCAAAACAATGCCCACGCGAGCGGGTGCTGGCATGGGCAATCACAGACCGCCTGACGGAGTCTGATTTTACTCGATCGCAATAATCTTGAATTCGATCTCGCCATCGGGCGCTTCGACCACGACGCGATCGCCCACCTTGTGATCCATCAGCGCGCGGCCAAGCGGGCTTTTGAACGAGATCTTTCCGGCGCGCGGGTTTGCTTCGGCAGCGCCGACCAGATGGTAGACCTCGGTCTCATCCGTCCCCACTTCCTGAACAGTAACGATGCTGCCCAGGGTGACGGTGTCGTTTTTGGCGTCTTGCTCGATGATCTGGGCATTGCTCAGGATCATCTCCAGGCGCATGATCTCGCCTTCGATGAACGCCTGCTCGTTCTTGGCGTCTTCGTACTCGGCGTTCTCGACCAGCTCGCCCCCTTCTTCGAGGGCCAGGCGCAGGCGTTCGGCAACTTCCTGCCTGCGCACATTTCGCAGGTAGTTGAGCCGTTCTTCGTACTCTCGTAACCCCTCAAGTGTCAGATAATGAATGTCGTCACTCATCCCGCTCCTCCAGAAAGTCGGATGTGTTGAACATCGCGTGCCGTGGCGGCGGCCCGTCTCCCGGGCGTGGTTTCCCCTCCCGCGCCTGCAGGATACGCGCATGACCCGCCTGTTTCGTAAGCGTTGTGTTG